>NZ_JARAMM010000030.1:0-23737 GCF_028807335.1 Sulfitobacter sp. PR48
TAGCTGGCTATTCCTGCGCTCTCTTGCCTGGAACTGAGCAATTTTGGACTGAAACGGGTGGGCGACAATGAATGTCAACACGACCTAAGGCGCCGAGGGCTGTCAAAGCCCCGGTCAGCGCCCCCGCGCCCAGCGGTTCTTGCTGCGCAGGATCGGCAGGTGGATGGCGATGCGCACGGCACAAAAGGCGGCAAAACCCAGCGGGTCGGCCAGGGCGCGGCGCCACAGCGGCACGGCGCCTGCGCCGGGATCATCGTTTGCGACCAGCGCCGGAAAGCGGCTTTCGATCTCGGCCACGCCGACGTCCTGCCTGCGCCGGACCTGCACCAGCCGCGCAAAGCCTTCGATCATGGGCCAGTCATAGGTCGCGGGTACGGCGACGCGTTCGTCGGGGGTGAAATTCAGCCGCGCATAGGTGTCATCCGAGATGATGTCCGGCCAGTCCCCCCAACGCGCCCTGCCCGCCCGGTTCATGGCAAAGACGCCAAAGCCCGGCACACCGCGCGTCATGAAGGGTGTTGTCAGCCAGAACCTTGTGTAGGGCCCGGTGACCCCGCCGCCGCGCAGCGTCACATGTGGCTTCCCGCTGGCATAGCGCGGCGCATCCACGTCCAGCACTTCGGCCAGTTGCGCAATCAGCGGCGGTGACACGATCACATCCGCATCGAGATAGATCAGCACCCTGCCCGCCGCCGCAGCCTCGCCCGCGTTCAGCGCGCCCAGCTTGTTGCCCTCGGCCCGTTCCAGCACCCGTAGATGCCAGCCCTTCAACCCGGCCTGTTCGGCAAAGCCGCGGGCAATCTCTGCGGTGTCATCGGTGCAGCCATTGGCGATCACGATCACCTCCACGCCGCCCGCGACCTGCTCCGAGGCCAGCAAGGCCCCCAGACATGCGGCCAGATAGGCGGCCTCGTCATGGGCCGGGATCAGGATGCTGGTACGGGTCACTGGAAGGCCACCAGCGCATCCCAGCGCGGATTGTCGTCATCCAGATGGCGCAGCGCCCCCCAGGAGCCCCATTTTGTCGGGGCATAGACATCGGAATAGGCGTTGAACAACTGCCCGCCCAGGGCTTTCCACCCCTCCAGCAAGGTGGTGTAGAGCGCGCCCATCTGCGGCGCATAGTTCAGCGCCTGAAAGAAGGCCGTCAGTTCCGCGTCATCGACCATCGCGCCGATGCCCACCACATGGCTGCCGCCCTCGTACATGAACAGGTCCAGCCCATGCGCCTGTGCCACCTGCGCGTGATAGGGCCAGACGCGGGTGATCAGATCACCGACCGTATCGGCAGCGTCACCGCTGACCGCCCCGTCGCGCAATTCGCGCCCTGCCAGTTCAAAGGCAAAATCAAAGCCGTGCCCGGTGATGTACTCCTCTGCCGCCTCACCGGTCAAACCTTCTGCCTTGGCGGCGGCTGCGGCCCGTGTCCGGCTTTCCTCCAGCCATGTGCGGACCATCGGCGCGCGTTCCGCCGTGCCAAGCCCGCCCGCGAAATAGCCCGAGACCGCATAGGCGTCAAAAGCCTCTGCCGGGGCTGGCAGCCCTTCTGCCACCGCCAGCGGGGCGGTCAGCGCCTCGGTCTCCAGCCCCAGCCAGCCGGTCTGGCTGGAGATCACATTGACCAGCCGCGCGCGGTCTTCCCCGGCAAAGACCCCGGACCAGATCCGCGCCACCTCTGCCGCGCGCAGCCCGTAGAATTGCATCCACTTGTCCTGCGCGTTCCAGCGCGCGCGGGCCTGCACATCGGCCCAGTGGGCCTGTTCGAACTGCCAGTTCCAGACCTCGTTGGAGAATTCCACATAGACCTTCAGCGCGGGATCGAGCCTGTCTTTCACCAGTTCCGCGAACTGGCGCAGGAAATCATCATCCGCCAGATGCGGCATGTTCACCCAGATGTCGGTCTCAAGCTCATTGGCAAGCTGCACCATCACCTCGACCGGGACACCGCCCGCCCAGGTCACATCGCCGGGCAAGGGGCGGTCCGCCCATGTGGCCAGCGCGGAATCATTGGTCTCCATCCAGTCCATCATGCGCAACGCGCTGAACTGGCCGATCCGCGCCGTCCAGGCCGGATTGAACAGCTGCCCGGCGGCGTGGCGTTTCAGGTTCTCGACCTTGACGACGGAAATGTCATGCGGTGGATCGGAGGTGTTGATCCGCTGGATCCGGATGTCCACGCTGCCGGGACCGGGGGTATAGTCAAAACTCACCTCGCCCTTGCCATAGCGCACGTTTTCCGCGCGTCCCGTCACCTCGATCACGCCCTTGCCGTCAAAGGCCAGACGATACCGCCCCTTGAGCGATGTGGCCTCCGGCGGCATGTCGGTCAGGATCAGGGTGCCGATCGAGCTGAGGCTGCGGGGCAGCCGGATCGGCCAGCCGTTTTCATCCAGATGCCCGCCCGCCAGCAGCTCGGCGTATTCCATGCCCCCGAAGCGGCCGGGTTCATGGCCCAGCCAGGGCCGCGACGTCTTCATCAGGTCTATGAACGGGGCCTGGGTGCTCCAGTCCGTGACGGCGGCAAGGCCGATGGCCACCCGGTTGGTGCCTTCGACCGCCCCCTGCGCTGCCGCGACCAGATCGGCGGCAGGTGCCTCTGGCAGAACCGGCGGGCCGGTGGGGGCCGCAGGGGCGGTGCTGGCCCGCGCCTGCCCGTTGGCCGGGGGCACCGGTGCCACCACCCCGCCGCCATAGGCCTGCACGGCCTCATAGGCGACACGCTGCAACTGGCGGGCAAGGTCCGCGTCCGGCGTATCAAAGGGCTGCCCCCAGCGGTCGTTGAAATCCGCCGGCAGGCCCAGCGGGTCCTGCCCGGTCAGCGTGGCATATTGCACCATGGCGACAAAGTAATGGCCGATGTCGTTCAGGTGGATGTCATCGGCAAAGAGCGCAGAAATATCCGCAAGCCCCGGTATCCGCCCTGCCGCGATCTCATCATGAAGACGCGCCATCGCCTGACCGGCGGGAATCAGCCCGACCTGCGCACTGTCCGACCGGGTGGCGGCGGCGACCTGTGTCACGATCTCCTCCCAGAGCGGCAGATCCTGATCCAGCCGCTCCCGCCAGGGCGTGCCGGCCCCTTCGTCGTGATCGACTGCCGCGCCTGTCCCGCTTTTCAGCGAATGCCAGGTTTCCTGCACGTAGATATGCACATCCGGATTGGCCGAGGCCGCAAGCCCGGCAAAGGCCTGGGCATAGACATAGGTATCTGACCATTTCACATGATTTGCCAGGGGGATCGCCTCGGTCAGGATCAGGTGGGTGGTGCCGCCCTCCGGCAGGACAGAGCGCGCGTCGATCCCTTCGGCATCGGCGGATTCGTCCCAATTGTATTTCAGCGGCGCGCCGTTGATGATCTGGGCGCGCACAATGCCCTGGCCCATGCCTGCGCGCAGGGCCTCCTGCAGCATGTCGGGGCCATCGGAGCCGAACAGGCTGTGGCCGACCATCACGACCGATGCGGCAACCCCGAGCAGGCTCATGCCGCCACCCCGGTTTCGGGATGGCGCGCAACGACCTGCCAGACAACCGCCTGCATCGCGGCGGCGGCATCCGGCGAGGGGGCCACAGCCCGCGACCCGTCGGCGCGCACCAGTTCATGCGGCAGACCGCGCGGATCGCGGTGATAGAGAACGGCGTAATGGGTCAGCGCCACCAGATAGGCCCCCAGATCATTGAAATGAATGGTATCCGGCGTGCCATCGGCCCGTTTGGTAAAGAGGTCGAACAGGCTGGTGATGCCGCCGAGGCTGCCTGCGGCCTCAACCTCGCGCACAAAGGCCGCCATGACCTGACCGGCGGGGATCAGGTGGATCGGCGCATCGGTCGCGGCCAGCGCGGGGTATTTGACCCGGCCCTGCCAGAATTTGCGCAGATCCCGGTCGATGCGCAGCAGCCAGCCATTGCCATCGTCGGTGTGATGCCATGTCTCGTAAAGGTAGATCCGCGTCTGCGGGTTGGCGTCCCAGGCCAGCCCGGCCCAGCGGGCGAGATAGGCCGCCGCATCGTGATAGCGGATCGCATCGCGGATCTCGACCATTTCGGTCAGCACCAGGGCGTCATAGCTGCCGCTGGCCAGCGCCTGTTTCGCGGGGCGAAACCGGTCATGGGCGTTTTCCTCGGCAAAGCCGTTGATGGGCACGTCTTCCTCCCAATGGTCGCGCAGGGAGGTGCCCCAGCCCAGTTGCGAATGATAGCGATGACCCGCCCCCGCAAGCTGCGCCAGCATCGCGGGCATGTCGCGCCCCACAAGGCTGTGACCCAGATGATAGACATTGAGCGCCGCATCGGGCGGGTTGAGCGGCATGGCATAAAGCGCCGCCGCCTCTGCCGCGCCCTGTCGCCGGTCGCGGGTCCGCAGATGCTGCCCTGCAGCCGCCACCAGCGCGAGGGCTCCCAGCCCCGCTAGGGCAGTTCGGCGCGTGGCGGGTTTCATCGGGTCAGGCTCCTTCGCCGTCACGTTGCCCAATCGCAACCCCGGTGACAAGATGCCCGGCCACTTCGGCAAAGCGCCCCGGCAGGCTCTCGCCGATGGCAAAGGGGCCGATGGGCTGCAGGAAGGTCGCGTCGAAACGGCCCCCGGCGACATCGAAAGTCACATCCAGAACTTCAAAGCCAAAGATCTGGCCCGTCAGCGGAAACTGCGCCTTGTAGGCGGCTTCCTTGGCGGCAAAGATCATCAGGCCAAGCCTCGGCAGCGCGACATTAGCATGACGCGATATTTCTTTGTCAGAACAAATGATTGGAATGATATCTTCATCCAGTCTGTGAAGTTGTTCGGCATCGAGGCCCAGCGATCTGACGCCGTTCGACACAACCGCCAGGCAAAGCTGATCGGTATGGGTGATGCTGCCCGCCAGCCCCGGTGGCCAGTCCGGCGCGCGGTTGGCCCGAACCGGAACCGCCCTTGCAGGCAAACCGGCATCCTGCATCGCCATCCGCGCGGCGGCGCGGCCGGCTGCGAATTCATTGCGGCGTGCGGGAATTGCCCCGGTCATGGCCTCCGCCTCGCCGGGCCAGACCGGGGGTTGCGGCAGGCCGGGATCGGTCAGGCCAAGGCCCAGGGGCACTTCGAACAGGCCGCGCACCGCCCGTTCGATTGCCGTGGTATCAGGCATCCATTTTGCGCCGCCCCGCCCGCATCGCCCGACGTTTCTGAACGATATCAGCGGTTTCGGGCGAAAGAACCGGCAGCGTCGGGCGCATCTCCGCGCCCTGCCGCGCCTCTGTACCCGGCTGTTTTACCGGGCGTCTGCGCCTTGTGCCACCCTTGGCCCTGTCCAGATGCCCGGCCAGCGCCCCAAGGGTCGGGAAGCGGAAGATATCGGTGATCGACAGCGCCACGCCGCCCAGTGCCGCCTTGATGTCGCGGTGCGCCTGCACCGCCAGCAGGGAATGCCCGCCGAGGGAAAAGAAATTGTCCTCCGCCCGGATGTCCGCAACACCCAGGAGCCCGGTCCAGACCTCTGCGATGCGCTGGATCGTCTCTTCGCTGCCCTGCGGCGCGGCTTCTTCGGCCAGAGCCGGCCCCGGCGTTCCGGGCCGGGGCGCTGCGGCCCGGGCCTTGGCCTTGGGCGCGGGCAAGGCCTTGCGGTCGATTTTCTTGTTGGGGGTCAAGGGCATGGCGCTCAGTCCGACGATGGCACTTGGGACCATGATGGCAGGCAGATCCTGTGTCAACACGGCCTTGGCTTCGGCCTCCGTCACGGCGTTTTCCGGCGTGACATAGCCGACCAGTTGCGCACCACCGGGGCCATCGCGCGCGATGACAACCGCCTGGGTGACGCCCGGAAGGCCCGCGAGCCGCGCTTCGATCTCGCCCAGTTCGATCCGGTGACCGCGTATCTTGACCTGCGCATCGGCGCGGCCTGCGAAATGCAGGCAGCCGCGCGCGTCCCAGGAGACCACATCGCCGGTGCGGTAGAGCTTGCCGGCACCGAAGGGATTGTCCACGAACCGCTCTGCCGTCATCTCTTTCCGGTGCCAGTAGCCGAGGGTGACACCATCACCCCCGATCCACAATTCACCCGCAACACCAACAGGTTGCGGCACCATCTTGTCATCCAGGATGAAGACCTGGGTATTGGCGATGGGGGTCCCGATGGGGGCCGTCACCTCCGTTGCATCCGCCACCATCTGCGTGGTTGACCAGATCGTCGTTTCGGTGGGGCCATACATGTTCTGGATGCTGGCCTGGGTATGCGATTGCAGCGCAGCGACCAGCGTAGCGGGCAAGGCCTCCCCCCCGATCATCAGCTGGGTGACCCCGGCCAGCGCCTGCTGCGCCTCCTCGTTGATGACCAGCATCTGCGCCATCGAGGGGGTGCATTGCAGATGTGTCACCCCGTGGCGCTGGATCTGTGCGGCGATGGAGAAATCATCCGCCGCCAGTTCGGTCCCGCGATTGGCCTCGGCCAGGACCTGCGCCAGCGGTTTCAGCCCTTCCAGCACATCCCGGACGGGAATGCCGTAGTCGATCAGGCAGGCAACCTCGTCCACGCCGATGGATTTGAGCTGTTCGGTGCGGGCAAGCCCATCTGCCACGGTGCCGAACATGCCGCTGTCGTTGAAATAGCGCTGGAATGCGAATTCCAGGATCGCGTCCATTTCCTCGTCGGAGAGACCTTCAAGGTTGACGTCAAAGGGGTTGGTCGCGCCTTCGGGCTTTTTGAACGCGGGGAAGGCCCAGGCGTATTGCTTGATCAACCCGGCAGCGGAGCGCAGGTAATCCTTCATCGGTTCGCGCGCGACCGCTTCGGCCGCTTCGCGGGTTTCGGCGAGATAGGTGTGCAACATCACCGTGACCTTGAAATCCGCCGGGTCATGGCCCGCCTCGCGCAGGGCGGCGTGGTAGATTTCGATCTTGCCGGCGACTTCATCGACCGATTGGCCCAGCAGATGGGTCAGCACATTGGCGCCAATCTCGCCCGCTTCTTTCCAGGTCTGCGGGTTGCCGGCGGTGGTGACCCAGATCGGCAGCCTGGCCGAGACCGGACGCGGCTGGGTGATGACGGCGTGGGGCGTGCCGTCTTTCTTTGGGAATTCAACCGCTTCCCCGGCCCAGAGCTTGCGCAGCTGGTCGATGGCCGCATACATCGCAGGCTTGTTTTCGGGCGGTGTGTTTTCCGGGCGCAGGACAAAATCGTCCGGTTGCCAGCCGCTGGCAATGGCCAGCCCGACGCGCCCGTTGGTCAGGTTGTCGATCACCGCCCATTCCTCGGCGATGCGGGCGGGATGGTGCAGCGGGGCGACGCAGGACCCGGCCCGGATGGCGAGGTTCGAGGTCACCGCAGCGACAGCAGCGCCGGTGACCGAAGGGTTCGGATAGGGGCCGCCAAAGGCGTGGAAATGCCGCTCCGGCGTCCAGACGGCATTGAAGCCATGGGCATCGGCGAATTTCGCGCCTTCCAGCAGCAGCTCGTATTTGGCAGGGCCGACGCCATCGTCATTGCCCCAGTAGAAGATGTTGAAGTCAATCGGCTGGGCGGAGCGGGCAAGCGGGCCGTTCGACACCAGCGTGCGGCTTTCGTCGCCGGTCAGCACCAGCTTGACGCCGCGCGAGATTGTCCAGAACAGCTCAAGCACCGAGATGTCGAAGGAGAGCGAGGTCACTGCCAGCCAGACGGAATTGCTGTCATGGTCGATGCGGTCGTCCATCCCGGCAAAGAAGTTGGCGACATTGCCGTGACTGACCATCACCCCCTTGGGCGTGCCGGTGGAGCCGGAGGTATAGATCAGATAGGCCAGATCCTCCGGCGTGGCGCTTGCATCGGGGTTTTGGCCGGACATGGCCGCATGATCCGCATCCACCATCACGATTTTTGATTCGTTTTCAGGCAATTGCGCGGCGATCTTCACCTGCGTCACGATCAGTGGCGCGGCGCTGTCGGTGATGTAATGGGCGATCCGGTCAGCCGGATATGCCGGGTCCAGCGGCACATAGGCGCCGCCCGATTTCAGGATCGCCAGCGCCCCGATCATGAGGTCGGGCCCCCGCGTGCAGTAAAGCCCGATGGGCATGCCCGGCCCGGCCCCCTCGGCCAGCAGCGCATGGGCCAGCCGGTTCGCCGCCGCATTGAGCGCGGCATAGGTAAAGGTCTGATCCTCGAACACCAGCGCGGTTGCATCGGGTGAGCGGGCCACCTGCGCCTCGAATGCGGCGTGGACGGTGGTGCGGTCATAGGCGCGGTCGGTGGCGTTCCAGCCGGTGAGCATCTGCGCGACCTCGGCCTCCGGCAGCGCCCAGAGCGCCCCGCAGGTGGCGGCATCGGGCAGCGCGGCAAAGGCGGTGTTCAGACGGTCGGCAATCAGGCGGGCCGCCTCCCCGGTCACCCGCGCGGCATCGTAATGCAGCCTGCCGGACAGGCTGACCGTGAGGGCGGTTTGGGGGAGCAGCAGATCCTTGTCGGAGAGGCCAAGGTCGGGCATCGCGCCGGGGTCGATTTGCGGGTCGCGCAAGCCCAGGTCGGCGGCACGGCCGCCGCTGTTGCGCGCGCGGTCCATGCCCTTGGCGATGAACTCGGCAGCGGTTGCAAGCGGCGTGTCATCCTCTGCCCTGATGGCGAGGGGCAGCCAGGGGGCCAGCAGCGGGCTTGTCCCTGCGGCCTCAACCGCCAGCGTCGCCGCCGCCTGGCCGGAAGCGCGCAGCGCCACAAGGGCTGCGGCGCAGGTGATCTGATCCTTGCTCAGGCTGCCGGTGGTCAGAGGCAGGGAGGCCGGTTGCACCGGGCCGGCGGGTGCCGCCGCCAGCAGCAGGTTCAGCGGTTCGCTGCCCGCCAGAACCCCGCGCCAATGTGCCTCATCCGCGACCGGCGCATCCGGCAGGGACGGCATCGGCAGCACGTCCCCCACCTTCAGCCATTGGGTCAGGTCCAGGGGCGTGCCGTCAAAATCGCAAAACGCGCTCAGGCGCAGGGCCTGTGTTGCCGTGCCAAGGGTGATGGCATTGCGGGACAGTTCAAGCACCGTGCCGGGGGCGGCGGTCTGGGCTGTGACCTCAAACGCGCCGATCACCACAATGCCCTGTTCCAGCGCCAGTTTCGGCAGGCAGAGCGGGTTCCAGTATTCGCCAAAGTCCAGCCCCCGCACCAGCGCGGAGAGGTCGGCGGCAGGACGGGTCAGGTCCAGAACGCCCTGCCCCCCGGGCCGCTGGTCGCGGGCGAAATAGCTGCGCTGGGTGAGGTCCTGGGGCCTGCGCTCAAGCTGGTCCGCCTCAAGCTGCGACAGCACCGCGCCGAAACTTTCCATCCCGGCGGCGTAACATTTCGAATTGAGGGTGAAGGCGGTTTCATCCGGGGCGATGTCGATCATCTTCTGCGCCAGCAGGTCGCCCTCGTCCACGCCGCCTTCGATCACATGCCAGGAGACGCCATGGGTCGTCTCACCGTTGATGATGGCCCAGGCGGGGGTGTTGAGCCCGGCATAGGCAGGCAATGGTCCGTCGTGGAAATTGATCGCGCCCCTGGCTGGTATCGCCAGCACCGCGTCGGGGATCATCCGCAGGTTGGCAATGCTGAGCAGCCAGTCGGCGCTCACGTCTGCCGCCAGCAGGTCGCGGGGGGCTGTGAGCGTGGCAATCCCCTGCCCCTCGGCCCAGCCGCGCACAGTGGCATCGCGTGTGACAACAGCGGTGATGGCATGGCCCCCGGCAAGGATCATGTCGCCACAGGCGATGGTCAGGCTCTCATCCCCGATCAGGATCGCGCTGAAACCGGCGGGCTGGAAGGTGGCGGTCATGTTCTGTCCTCCGAAACGGGGCGTCGGGCTGTGGCTCTGCCGGATCGGCTGCGCAGGCCAAGCCCGTGCCGCGCGAGATCGCGGGTGAAGAAGGCGGGGTCCTGCGGGTTGCGCCCGGTCAGGGTGCAACGCAGGGCGTGCAGGGCCGAACCGGTCAGCCGCGCGCCCCAGGCGGCAGCGGCATAGGCCCGGCCATGGGTCTTGATGAAATAATGGCGGCGCGAGGCGAACCAGTAGGCCGGCATGCGCTGCCATTCCTTCATGCCGGTGGAGACGGAGCCGATGTGGACCACCCTGGCCTCCGGCACATACCAGCAGGACCAACCCGCGCGCGCGCCGCGCTTCATCAGGTCGGTTTCCTCAAAATAAAGAAAGAAGGTCTCATCGAACCTGCCGATCTCCTCCAGGGTCGCGGCGCGGATCATCACGCTGGCGCCCGCGGCCCAATCGACCCGGGTGGTCTTTTCCGGCAGCGGCGGGGCCACGATGGCATGGGCCAGCAGGCGCGAGACAGGGCCGAAGCGCACCGCCCCTTCGAATTCCCCGGCGATGGAGGGGAAGCGGAAGGCGGTGGTATGGGGCAGATCATCCTCGCCCCGCACATGGCTGGCGGCGAACCCGGCGCGCGGATGGCGGGCCATATGGTCCAGCAGGGTTGCGATGCAGCCCGGATCGGGGAAGGCATCGGAATTCAGCAGATAGAAGAAATCCGGCGCGCTGCCGTCCGACATCTGTTCGGCCAGACCGATGTTGCAGCCCGCCCCGAAGCCGCCGTTGCGCCCCGACAGGATCAGGCGCACCCGCGCGCCCAGGTCCCAGTCGGCCAGCGCCTGTTCGAAAATGCCCATCGACCCGTCGCCGGAGGCATTGTCGACGATCACCAGTTCCGCCGTTTCCGGCATGTCGGCCAATGCCGCCTTTGCCGCGCGCAGGGTCATCTGCGGGGTGCGGTAGTTCAGCAGCACGACAAGCAATCGGGGATCAGACATCATTCCGCCGCCGTCGCCTGGACATCATCATGTTGCACCAGCGCCGCTGCGATGACCTCGCGCAATTCCTGCGCCAGCACCGTCACATTCGGGGCCAGCACCATGCTGACGTGATCGCCCGGCACCTCGATGATCTCCATATGCGGGGCATATTTGCGCCAGTCGTTGTCCGCAAAGACATATTCGCGTTCGGCGCTGACCCAATTGCCCTTTGTCACCTGCCAGTGGAAATCCTGTGGCGGGCGGAACAGGGTCATCGGCCCGTCCCAGTCAGGTGTCTGATACTGGCCGACCGCGCCGAGGAAAGCCGCCTGAATCTTGTGGTTGTTGAACTCCGCGCCCGGCGCATCCTGTCCGGGGCTGTGCAGGCCCTTGCGTTTCTCCATCTCCCAGGCCCAGCGGTTGCGCGCCCATTCGACCAGATATCCCGGCCCCTTGGCGCGCAGTTCCGCCAGTTTGATCAGCGCCTTGTCCATGCGGTTGAGCGAGGGGCGCACCGGCAGCGGCGTGTCGAGCATCGCCAGCACGGCAACCTCGTCTCCTGCGGCGCGCAGCTGCTGTGCCATTTCATAGGCGGTAATCCCGCCCCCGGAATAGCCCGCCAGAAGATAGGGGCCTTCGGGTTGCAAGCGTTTGATTTCGTTCAGGTAATCCTCTGCCGCCTCGGGGATTGTCGCATGGGGCTGGGTCTCTCCGATCAGGCCGCGGGCCTGGACGCCGATCACCCGGCGCTCGGCGCTGAAGGGCAGCGCCATGTGGCGCAGGTTCAGCACGTTGCCGAACATCCCCGCCACCACGAAAAGCGGTGCCGCCTGTTTGTGGCTGCTCTGGTTCAGGGGCACGAGGAACTCGAACTTCTCCGGTGCCACGACCCCGTCGCCGGGACCACCCGACACCTCTCCGGCGCCGCCGGTTTCCGCCGCGATCAGGGCGGCGCATTTCGCGATGGTCGGGGCCTCGAACAGGACCGAGATCGGGAATTCCACCTTGAAGGTGCGTTTGACGCTGGCAAAGAGGCGCACGGCGATCAGGGAATGACCGCCAAGGTCAAAGAAGCTGTCCTCGACCCCCACGGGGCTGACGCCCAGCAGGTTTTCCCACATCCCGGCCAGACGTTCCTCTATCCCGTTGCGGGGCGCGACATAGCTGCCGTCCAGATCCGGGCGTTCAAAGCTCTGGCCGCTTTTCACCGGGGCCACGGCGGGCACATCGGCCTGCGCCATCAGCGCTTGCAGCGGCAGCGAGGAGACCATGACCTGCGGGCGGTTCAGGGCAATCGCGCGGCGCATGGCCTCGGGCCCCTCGGCGGCGCGGATGCCCTGCGACACCAGATAGGCCAGCCGTTCCTCGGCGGCGGAAAGCGGCGTGTCGTCGCGGGTCTCGTCCTCAAAGCGGACTTCGGCGGCGGTCAGGGGCGTGGTGCCGAAGCCGCCCTCAAGGCGTTTCATCGCGAAATCGCGGACCTCGACCAGCACCTTGCCTGACGGGTCCGTCAGGGTGACGTCGAAACGGGCAAAACCGTCGCTGGCCTTGCCGGAGGCCAGCCGCACATGCGAGCGGATCTCTGCAGGCAGGCTGCCATGCACCCGGATCAGCCCATAGGAGACCGGCACCCAGAGATGGGTCGCGCCATAGCCCGGCACCAGCGATATGGCCCAGCCGGTTGCAAGGTCCATCAGCCCGGGATGCAGGAGATGCCCTGCTTTCAGGTCATCGCGCGCATCCTCCGGCAGGGCGAGTGTTGCCAGCCCCTCGCCCGCGCCAAGGGCGGTTTCGCGCAGGACGTGCCAGCGCGGCCCAAAGGCCAGATGCGCCTCCTGCGGGGAGACAAGGCGTGTCGCGCCCGGTTTTTGCACGGTGCCGCAGCGCGCGGAAATGGCTGCGAGGTCAAGGGCATGGGGCCGCGCCTCGGCCAGCGGTGCCAGATTGGCCTGGGCGTTCAATTGCCAGCCCTGCTTGCCGCCGAACAGGCAATCGCTGCGCATTTCGGCGCTGAATCCCCGACCACGGCCCTGAAGCGTGATCCGCATCTGGCGCGCATCGCCCTCGGCCACCGGCATGGCGCGCAGGAAATAGAGGTCTTCGATGTCAAAGGTCCTGAGCCCCTGCGCCGCCGCCGCTTCGGCCAGCAGTTCGATGTAGCCGGTGCCGGGCAGGATCGCCTGCCCGTCCCGGGTGCGGTGCTGGTCGAGCAGCCAGTGGTCGGTGCCCAGCGGGGCGGTGAACACCGGATCGCCGCCCGCATCCGCGCCGGCGGTCCTGATCAGCGCCGCCTCCACGGGGCGTGGTGGCAGCACGTCGCTGGCCGCACCCGGCAGCGCATTGGCCGCCATGCCGACATCCGACCAGATGCCCCAGTTCACCGCCACAACCCGGGTCTTGCCGCCCCGCCGCGCGGCGGCAAAGGCGTTGAGCCAGGCGTTTGCGGCAACGTAATCGACCTGCCCCGCCGAGCGGGTCGCGGTCGAGGTCGAGGAGAACAGCACCAGCAGTTCCAGCGCGCCGTCGGGCAACAGCTGGTCCAGCACCCGCAGCCCCTGCACCTTGGGTGACAGCACCGCATCCATCTGCGCATCGCTCTTGCCCAGCATCGGGGCGTCATCCAGCACGCCGGCGGCATGGATCACACCGGTCAGCCCGCCGTGCCGCGCTGTCAGATCGTCGATCACGCGGCGCATCTGGGCAAGGTTGGCCACATCGCCGCCCGCCACTTCGACGCTGCCGCCCTTGGCTTTTGCGATCGCTTCCAGACGCATCACCGCCTGCATCCGCCGCGCGCTACGGTCGGCGGTGCCGTTCCTGGCGATATGGGCCTGCCAGGCCGCGCGTTCGGGCATGGCCTCGCGTGCCAGCAGCACCACATTGGCCTTGTGCCGGGTCAGGATATCCGCCGCCAGCGTCTGGCCGATCCCGCCGAAACCGCCGGTGATCAGATAGGTGCCACCATCGCGGAATTGCGCCGTCTCCGCCGGGGTCAGCGGCAGGGGTTTATAACCCATCTCGAACCGCTTTTCGCCCCGGAAGGCACCGATGCGGTTGGCGGGCGTGGCCATCAGATCCTCGATCAGCCGGTTGGTGAGGTCAGGCGGCGCAACCGCCGGGACGGATCTGGCAAACCACCCTGCCCGCGCAATCAAGGGCTGCACCGCTTCAAGGTCGATCTGTGTCGCGGTGACACCGGGCACTTCGCGGGTGATCACGCCAACCGGGCCGGACACCAGCGCCTTTTCGGGATGCGGCAGGGCTTCATCCGTCACCTGCGCAGCACCGGTGGTAAAGACGCTCAGATGCAGGGGCGCGTCGATGCCTGCCTCGGTGATGGCCTGGGCCAGCCAGGTCAGGCTCCAGAAGCCCTGTTCGATGTTGCGGTCAAAGGTGCTGGAGCCGGGGCGCGGGGCCACCTGATCGTCGGTCAGCCAGAAATGCGCGATCCGGTCGGGCATCCGCCCGGCCTCGCGCAGGGTAGCGATCAACTGGTCATAGCCTGCCCGCCCCTGTTCGGCGGCAAGGGTAAAGCTGTCTTCGCCGGTCTTG
This sequence comes from Sulfitobacter sp. PR48, assembly GCF_028807335.1. NCBI lineage: Bacteria > Pseudomonadati > Pseudomonadota > Alphaproteobacteria > Rhodobacterales > Roseobacteraceae > Sulfitobacter > Sulfitobacter sp. PR48. Next base: position 14,259 of record NZ_JARAMM010000030.1, read on the forward strand.
GCAAAGGCATCGCCCGCGCGCACGGTGACAACCCTGTGGCCGGCTTCGCGCAGCTTTGTGCGCAACGGGGCGGAAAGCCCGGCGTCGTCTGCGAAGAACAGCCAGGTCAGCGGCGTTGCCGCCAGATCGTCCAGGACATCGACTGCCACATCGGCAAAGGCGGGCCGCCATGTGGGCACCGCCCCCCAATCGGCAATGTCATCGGCCCGTGTCAGCGCGGGCGCGGGTGCGGCGCTGACCGCCTTGCCCGGTTCGATGAAAAAGCGGGCGCGCTGGAACTGATAGGTCGGCAGCAGCACCCGGTTGCGCCGCGCCTCGCCCCAGATCTGCGACCAGTCGGCAGTGACACCGCAGGCCCAGAGCCGCGCGAAGACGGAGATGAAATAGACATCATCGGCGATTTTCTGTTCGGGGTGCCGCAGCGACGACATCACCTGCCCCACGCCGACATCGGGATGCATCATCGCAAGCGAAGACAGCGCCTTGCCCGGGCCGACCTCCAGATAGACCCGTTTGCGCGCGGCGCTCAGCGTGCTGATGCAATCGGCGAAATTCACCGTATTGCGCAGCTGCGCGACCCAGTAATCGGGGTCGGTGGCCTGTGCGGCGGTGATCATCTCGCCCGTGCGGTTGGAGGCAAAGGGCATCTGCGGTGCCTGCAGGTTCAGACCCGCAAGGAAGGCGCGATAGCGATCAAGGATACCCTCCAGCATCCGGCTGTGCGCGGCGATGTTGATGGCGATGCGCCGGTGGTCCAGCCCGGCACCGGTCAGCCGCTGCTGCATGGCATCCAGCGCCGCCTGCGGGCCGGAGACGGCAATAAGCTCTGCCGCGTTCACCGATGCGATGTCCAGATCGTCACCCAGCAGCGGTTCGATCACCGCCAGCGGGGCCGAGATCGACAGCATGCCGCCTGCGGGCACCTCGTCGAACAGTCGTCCGCGCAGCAGGACCAGGTCGATCAGGTTCTCGAATGTCATCACCCCTGCCAGACAGGCCGCGACGTTCTCGCCCATGGAATGGCCCACCATGGCGGCGGGTTTCACGCCCCAGGACATCCAGAGCCGCGCCAGCGCATATTCGGTGATGGCGATCAGCGGCAATTGCACGGAAGGTTTTTTCAGCGTCTCATCGGCGGCCTGCAGTTGAGCGGCGTCGGGCAGCCAGAGCGCGCGGATGTCATAATCCAGTTGCGGCTGCAGATGCGCCAGACCCCGGTCCATCCACTCGGCAAAGACCGGCTCCGTCTCGTAAAGGTCACGCGCCATGCCCGCATATTGCGCGCCGCCGCCGGGGAACATGAAGACCACGTCGGGGTTCTCGCCCAGCGCATCATGGGTAAAGACGCGGCGGGCATCGCCTGCTTCCAGCAGGTCGGCAGCCTGTGCCGCGGTTTCGGCCACCACCACCCGGCGCTTGTCAAAGGCGCGGCGGCCCTGTTTGAGCGTGAAAGCCACATCGGCCAGCGGCTGATCCGGATGGGCGCGCAGATGGGCGACAAGGGCGGTGGTATTGGCATCCAGTGCCGCCTTGCTATGGCCCGAAATCACCAGCGGCTGGAACGGCCAGTCGCTGGCGTCCGAGGCGGCGCGTTCCGGTGCTTCCTCGATGATCGCATGGGCATTGGTGCCGCCCACGCCCAGCGCGTTGATCGCGGCGCGGCGCGGTGTGTCGCCGGCGGCCCAGTCAGTCAGCTGGTCGTTGACGCGGAACGGGCTGCCCGCGAAGGGGATCGCGGGGTTTGGTGCCTCGTAGCCCAGGGAGGGCGGGATCTGCTTGTGATGCAGGGCCAGCGCGGCCTTGGCAAAGCCTGCGACCCCGGCGGCGGTATCCAGATGGCCGATGTTGGTCTTGACCGATCCGATGCGGCAGAAATCGGTGGCGTCGGTCTCGCTCCGGTAGGCTTCGGTCAGGGCCGCGACCTCGATCGGGTCACCCAGATAGGTGCCGGTGCCGTGGCATTCGACCATGCCGATGCTTTGCGCCGCGACACCAGCGGCATCCAGCGCCGCCGAGATTGCCGCGGTCTGGCCATCGACCGAGGGGGCCAGGTAGCCGGCCTTGGCCGCACCATCGTTGTTCACCGCCGACCCCTTGATCACCGCCCAGATGTGATCGCCGTCCGCCACTGCATCGCTGAGCCTGCGCAGCGCCACGCAGCCCGCGCCGGAGCCAAAGACGGTGCCCTGCGCCCGGTGGTCGAAGGCATGGCAATGCCCGTCCGGCGACAGGATTTCGTTTTCCTTGAAGAGATACCCCCGCCCCTGCGGCAGTTCGATGGTGACACCGCCCGCCAGCGCCATGTCCACCTCGCCCGCGCGCAGGGCGGCGCAGGCGTAGTGGATCGCGACCAGCGAGGTGGAACAGGCGGTTTGCAGGTTGATCGACGGCCCCTTGAGATCGAACACATGGCTGACGCGGGTGGACAGGAAATCCTTGTCGTTGCCGGTGTGGCGCAGCAGGAACATGCCCACATCGTCCACCAGATCTGGGTTGGAGCAGATGTTGAAATAGAAATAGCTGCCCATGCCGCAGCCCGCATAGACGCCGATGTCGCCGGGAATCGTTTCAGGCGGATGGCCCGCCTGTTCCATCGCTTCCCATGCCACTTCGAGGAACTTGCGGTGCTGGGGGTCGAGAATGGCCGCATCCTTGGGGGAAAAGGCGAAGAAATCTGGATCGAATGTCTCGAATCCGTCCAGGACGGCGGCGGCTGGCACGTAGTTCTTGCGGGCGATGGTTTCGGGGCTTTCGCCCGCCTCCAGCAGCTCCTGCTCCGACAGGCGGCGGATGCTTTCCACCCCATCGCGCAGGTTTGCCCAATAGGCGTCAACACTGGCGGCACCGGGGACATTCACGGACATGCCGACAATGGCGATGTCGTCACCGGTCAGGCTGCGGTTTTTAGACGTGCTCATTTTCAAACTTCCCATACCTGAAAGCGCGACAGATCTGGGCCCCATATTCGAGTTCTGAAATACCGGGCGTTTCAACAGGGCAATTACGGCATTTTTATGCCCCATTTCATCGAACATTCATATTTTTAAGAGGTTTTGCAGCAAGTTCGACGGTTCTCAGGCCTTATTTAGCACAACAATCGACGGGCTGTCCGGGGAATTTTGCCGCAGGTGGAAACAGTGGCGCCATATTTGCCAGAATCGGTGGTTTTGCCCCGGATCAAAGCACGGTGCGCTTGCCCTCCGGGCGGTTCGGGGACATCGCCGTTTGTCCCAGCGCATGGCGCGGCGCCGCGACCCCTCGCGGCATCAGGCGTTCCGCATGCCCCAGAAGCGCGCCTGCGGTGAGCCAGGTCAGTGGCGTCAGCGTGGCGTTCAGCAGCATGTCCACCATGGTGATCCCCAGGATCAGGCACAAGGGCGCCACCAGCGGCGACAGCGCCGCCTCCCCCTGCCGCCGCATGTAGAGCGCCAGCATCTCCAGCGGCAGGGCCAGCAGGCCGAATTCGCAGATGTAGCCCAGCCAGCCGAAGGTGCCGAAGATGATGATCCAGCGGCCATCGGGGATCGACAGGATCTGCCCGGTTTCGCCGTCGCGGATCAGGCTGCGGCCCCAGCCGCCCCAGCCGAACAGGGGCTTTTCCGCCGCCCGCGCCAGCAATTGTTCCTCGTTGTTGAAACGGTATTCCAGCGATTGCGCGCGGGCGGGGTTGATCGCCTCGGCCTGGGCGATGATCGCGTCCAGCGGGATCAGCTGGAAATTGCGCAACATCGGATAGACCACCGCAACCACGGCAAAGAGCAGCGCCAGCCGGATCTGCCAGCGCAGCGGTGCAAACAGCACCAGCGGGGTCAGCGCCATGCCATAGGCCAGCGACGCAAGGCTTTTGCACAGGATGAGCAGCACCGCGAGATAGGCCACCACGCAGAAGGCCCGCAGCTTTCGTTCCGGTTCGGCCACCCGCGCCAGACCGGCAGCGGCAATCAGCCCGGTGCAGACAAACAGCGCCAGCCACAACCCATGCGGCAGAAAGACGATGGGTCTGAACCCGCCGTCGCGCATCATCTGTTCGAAGGAATGCTGGAAGAAGCCGTAGATCCAGACGTTCATCTGCGGGCTGAGGCGGATTTCGATCAGCGAGGGCACGGAATAGATCAATGTCCCGACCATCAGCGCCGTCAGCAGTTCGCGCAGCCCGCCCTCTGTCGCCAGAAACTGGCGTGCCAGCAGGAAGGGCACCAGGCTCAGCACTTGCGCGATCAGCACCGACCCGATGTCGCGCACCGATTGCCCCGGCAGTTGATCCACCACAAAGACGATCGGGTCGGTATTGCGCAGCACCTCGAAAATGATCGGATCGCCGTTGGTCAGCACCGTCGGGATGGCCGAGAGCACCAGCCCCACCGTCAGCAGCTGGGCCAGCCGCGCATCGGGCCAGAGGGCCACCCGGTGGTGTTTCACCCCGAACAGCAGGATCAGCAGCACGCTCAGATTGGGGATCGAGGTCTTGTCCATTGCCGGGACCAGCGGCAGGTTGAACTCTGCCAGCGGCGGCAGAAACAGATATCCCCCCAGGATCGACCAGATCAGCGCCCGCTCCAGTTTCTGGGTGCGGAACAGGATCAGGCAGACCATCGGCCAGATCAGCAGCATCAGATAGGCAAGGCCGTTGGGCATGGGGTCCGGGCGTGTCCTGAGGTCGCGTGAGGGAATAGAGCAGGTAAATTACCATCTGGCCCGCGCCCTGTCATCTGGGTAGATTTGGAAAAACCTGCTGGATTGATCCGGAAGAACCCCGCAAGGCATTGTTAATGAATGGAAATATATCAGTGAATTCGGCACGGCCCCAGGGTGCCCCGTGCTGCGCTTGGGCAGGTGACGTGTGAAATTTGGCACGCCCCCCGCCGAAGTCGCGGTCAATGTGCCGACACGCGCGGGATTGTTTCGCGCTGTCAGGGAAAAATTCAGCGCCCGCGACGGATTCGCGCTGGCCACCCTGAACCTTGATCACCTGACCAAACTGCCCCGTGATCCGGCCTTTCTGTCGGCCTACCGTGCCCATGACATGGTGGTGGCCGATGGCCGCCCCATCGTCTGGCTGTCGAAACTGGCGGGACAGCCGGTCGAGCTCATGCCCGGGTCCGACATGATCCTGCCGCTTTGCGCCCTTGCGGCGGAGATGGGGACCAAGGTCTCGCTGATCGGCAGCAGCGACGCGGCGCTGAAGGGGGCGGCGCAGGCGTTGACCGACCGCACGGCGGGTCTGGAGGTTGTCCACATCCACGCCCCGGCCTATGGGTTCGATCCGCAGGGTGCCGCTGCCGAGGCGCTGCTGGCGGAACTTGCCGCCTCTGGCGCGGGCCTGTGTTTCATCGCGCTGGGCGCGCCGAAACAGGAGCTGTTTGCCGCCTTGGGCCGCGAAAAGGCGCCGGGGGTCGGCTTTGCCTCCATCGGGGCGGGGCTGGATTTCCTCTCAGGTCATCAGGTCCGCGCGCCGCAGCTCATGCGGATGCTGGCGCTGGAATGGCTGTGGCGGGCGCTGCAGGCCCCGCGCCGGATGGTGCCGCGCTATGCGAAATGTTTCGCGATCCTGCCCGGCCTTTTGGTGCAGGCGCTGCGCCAGCGCTGAGGGCCAGGGTCATTTGTATTCGATGATCCGGCCCTTGCGGCGGCCCAGAAGGTATTGCAGCGCGCCCTGCGCCTCGGGGAATTTGCCCAGTACGGTGAACACCGCCTGAACCACCCCGCCGCGCCGCGACAGCCGCAGCACCTGCAAGGGATAGATCAGCAGCAGGAGCAGCGCCCAGGGCATCACAAGAACTGCCAGCACCAGGACCGCCAGCGGCAGGCCCGCGCCCCAGAGCAGCGCGCGCCGGGTCTCGGTCACCCAGTGACGCTCCGGCGGGGCGCCATGCAGCGCCGCCCCTTCGGCAAAGGCGTGGCCGGCCCGGCGGCTGCGTTTCCACCATTGGCCGAAGCGGGTGATGTCCGCATCATGCCAGGTCATTTCCGCCTCCAGCCGCCAGACCTGCCACCCGGCGGCGCGCAGGCGGACGCAAAGCTCCGGCTCCTCCCCCGCGATCAGACTGTCGCGGTAGCCGCCCACCGCGCGCAGGGCGGCGACACGCATCAGGGCATCGCCGCCGCAGGCTTTGGCCTGTCCCGGGGCGGTGTCCCATTCCGCGTCGATCAGCGCGTTGTAGATGCTGGTCTCCGGATGACGTTCACGGCGGCGGCCACAGGCCACGGCGGCCTGCGGATGGTCGACCAGAAAGGCGCGGGCCGTCTCGATCCAGCCGTCGCGCAAGACGCAATCGCCATCCAGCAGCTGCACCAGATCGGCATCGGCTGGCAGGGCCGCCAGCCCTGCGTTGCGCGCCCGCGCGGCGGTGAAGGGCTGCGTCATGTCCAGCGCGATCACCTGTGCGCCACGCGCCTGCGCCGCCGCGACGGAGTCATCGGTTGAACCCGAATCCACATAGATCACCGGATCGGCCCGGCCCGAAAGCGCATCGAGGCAGGCCATAAGCCGTGCCCCTTCGTTGCGGCCGATGACAATCGCCGCGACCTTCACGGCGACAGGTCCGCCAGGTGGTCGGCATAATCCTGGGTTGTCACGGTAAAGCCCGCACGGGCCAGCAGTTCCACCCGGTTCCAGCGCCGCGCATCCAGCGAAAACAGGCTCACATCGGGGCTGTCCGACAGCACTCTGGCGCGGGCCGCGTCCTCGCCATGGGCCAGATCGCCCGAGGCCAGTGACGCCGCATCGCGTGCCAGCGGGTTGTTGGCAAACTTGTAATGCTGGATCACCGCTGTCACATCCGACACCGTCACCCCCATCGACAGATGCGGATGCGGCGCGGGCGTGACCCCCGGCCCGTTGAAGATCAGCGGATGTTTGGTCAGGCAGCAGTTCTCGCCAAACACCTTGCCCCGCACCCCGCCAAAGCAGAATTTGACCGCATCGCTGGCAGTCTGGTTGTCGCGCAGCAGGTCGGAAAAGGCGATCTCGGGGCTGTGGTAGTCATGGCGGGTGATCTGGCTGATGTCGTAATAGACAAAATCGCGCAGCACACGGTCATAGGGCAGATCGGCCACCTGCGACAGCGGCGCCTTGGGGAACATCTCAAGCATTTGCGCCACCATCGCGGTATGGCCCCGCGCCTGCATATAGGTGGTCAGCGCGCGGATGCCGTGGGTCGTGGCCCCCTGGAACTCCAGGATCTCGTCCATATCGACATAGAGGCACCAGCGATTCTGCCCGTAGGTCCGGGCCGGATAGGCGCGCAGCAGGTCCTCGTAGCCAGCCAGCGGCAGGGTGCATTGGTCGATCACCGTATCGGGCTCTGCCGCGATCCGGGTCAGTGTATCGTCGGTCGATCCGTTATCGATGAAGACGAAATGCCGGATGCCGATGCTGCGGTAATGGTCGAGAAAGGCGTCAAGGTAATAGCTGCCGTTGCGCACCAGCACGACGGCGATCACCTCGTCCTTGCCGGTCTCCAGCACCTTTGGCCCGTGGATATGGCGCAGGGAGGCCGCGAACCGCGCCCGGCGGCGGCGTTCGGCGGCACGCTGCAGGACACGGTGCAGGATATGGAGCGGTGTTCTCATGCATGGGGTGATACGACAGCCCCGCGCTTGGGTCCATGACCCGCCTGCATCTGCCGTGGTTTTGGCGCATCTGTGGCGGCGAAGGAGCTCAGGCGGGCTGTTGGCCCCCGGCGCCCTGCGCGGCACCCTGCCCCGCAGTCTCACGCAGTGAAGGGTCATATATGGTCTGGCGGGCGCGCCCGGCATGTTTGGACGCATAAAGTGCGACATCCGCGTCATCCATCAGCTTTTCCATTGCCGGGCTGATGCCGGATTGAATCCAGACGGTGCCGATGCTGGCGGAAATCCGGCAGAGGTGGCCGCTGTAGGCGATCGGTTCCTCCAGCCGGTCGATGATGCGCCGGCCCACGCGGCGCAGGATGTCGGCATCGCGCACATCCACAAGCACGACGGTGAATTCATCGCCGCCGACCCGCGCGACCGTGTCCTTGTTGCGGGTTTCCTCGACCATGATCTGCGCAACGGTCTGCAGGACATGATCGCCCGCCGCATGGCCCAGGGTGTCATTGACAGATTTGAAATAATCCAGGTCGATCTGCATGACGGCAAAGGGCACCCGGCCCGCCACCATGCGCGTCAGCACATTGTTCAGCGCGCGCCGGTTGCCAAGGCCGGTCAGCGCATCGGTATCGGCCTCCTGCTCCGCCGCGATCTTGGCCCCCTGCAGGCGCAGGTTGAGACGGCGGGATTCATCCATCGCCGCTGTCTTTGCCTCGATCAGGTAGAGCATTTCGATGGCCAGGTCCGTGGCGGCGAAATCGGCATTGCTGAGCGCATAGTCCCGCACCCCGTCCACGATGGAGATGCCGAAGGACAGGTTCACGATCATCTTGCCCTCCCCCTCCGGCAAGGGGACCAGCACTGCCTTGAGCCTGGTCCGCGGCGCGGCGCGCGTTTCAAGATGCAGTTTCGTGCCACCGGACCGCCGCAGGTCTGCCATGCTGGCAACGGCGCGTGGCCGGTTGACGGCAAAAACCTCCAGAAAGCGGGCACCGACCATGGGACTGTCCCCGGCCAGCTTGCGGGCGGTCGGCCCGGCATGGGTGATATGCCCCGTCGCGTTGATCACAAGATGCATGGGACACAAGATATCCAGCACCGATGCGCCGCCCTGCCCCGTCATTGCGCCCGTGCCCCCAGTTCAAAGGCCCGCCCTTCGGCGAAATCCGGTTCGATCAGCGAGATCGAAAGGGTTTCAATCCCCTTCTCCGAGCCCGTCGGCTCAAGCAGCGCCAGCGCGCCGTAGTCATCGGCCATGGCGCGCAGGACACCCATCATCAGATGGGCAAAGCCGGCCAGGGGCGACCTGCAGATCAGGCTGTATCTGCCCTCCCCCACGGCGCGCAATTCGATCTGCGGCAGGTGCAGGTCCGGCACCGCCAGCCGCGCCCGGTCCGGCAGATCATCGAGCGAATGCAGAAAATCCTCAAAGCTGACACCCCCGAAGCGCAACAGCCGGCGCACCCCTTCAAACTTGGGGTTCGCCACAAGGAACGTCCCGAAATCCTCAAGCAGGTCACTGCGGCTGCGCCGGGTGACATCGACCAGCGCGTCCAGAACGGCATGAGTCAGGCTGTCCTCATAGGTCAGCATCGCCTCGAAATTGTTGAATGCCATTCCGGCATGCCGCACGACATCGTCCCACCTGTGCGCGCCGAAACTGTCGCAGATGTAGTTCTGGATGCTGCGGTTGATAAGACCGTGCATTGTTCCCTCATTCCCATAACGCCCCGCTGGCACCTTGGGCCAAAGGAATTAACAGGAGGTCAACAGCTCCAATTGTCTGTAATCTTCCTGCCGTTCGAACACAGGGAACAGAGGCCTAGGTCGTGTTGACATTCATTGTCGCCCACCCGTTTCAGTCCAAAATTGCTCAGTTCCAGGCAAGAGAGCGCAGGAATAGCCAG
>NZ_JARAMM010000031.1:0-21938 GCF_028807335.1 Sulfitobacter sp. PR48
GGGGGGCATTATCCACATCAGTGTAAGGGGGTCATTTTTGGATGCCGATCACCCCGCTACGGGGTCAAAATTGCATGCCTGTTCACACTTAGGAGGCGAAAGTCTCCCACTCAATGTCAATTACAGGTCATCACAAGAAATATGCGACACATTCAAGGGTTTCGCTCAAACGCGCATGGCAGCTGCCGGGGTAGGCTTTGAGGCCACGGCGTTTAAAGGTGCTAATGGGGTTAGCCCCGTGTTTGTGGGTGTTGATGCCAAGGATCGTGAAATAGACGAAATCGCCTTCCGAATAAAACAGGCCTGCAACGAGACCACTTCTTTCCGTGACCAGGCCGTCATATGTAAGGGGAATGCGAGACTGACAGAAATCGCCGCTGGTTTAGAGGCGCGGGGGATTCCGGTCTTGTTTCTTGGGCCCCTCTTTGACAGACCAGAAATCAAGCAAGCGCTTTCCGTTCTTTCCCTTGTGGTTGATCCGCGCGCCATGGGACTTGCCTGCGTCGCGTCTCTCCGCCCATTTCAACTGGGAATTGAGGATGTCTCAACCTGTGTTGATGCGATTCGTGCCGCTAGGAACACGCTGCCCTTGGACTGGAGGCAAACGCTTTCGGGCCTAGACGACATCAGCGAGGAGGGTGAGAATTCCCTCTCAAGGCTGATTGAGGTGTTTGGGGAGTTTGAACCCACTTCATCGGCCTGGCGCGTGATTACAACTCTCTATCTCGACAAGACGCGCTTGGCCGCCGAATTTGCGAAGGGAGCAAGATCAGGCAACGCAAATCCTGCGATTGCGCTGTGGCAGTTTCAGAACTTTCTGAGATCAACATTGCCGAAAAAATCCGGGTACCCCATTCGCGATCTTCTCGATCACATCCGACGCCTTGTCATAGTGTCAGATGAACGTGACTTACGCGACCTGCCTGAAGCTGCACAAAGCCTCGACGCTGTCCGGATCATGACCATTCACGGCAGCAAGGGCCTTGAGTTCAAAGTCCTTCATTTGCCGGCATTGACCAGCCGATCCATTCCGCTGTCAGCTAAGCAAAATCGCGGACTTGCACCTCCTGACGGCATGATCGAGGGTGCGCCCTTTAAGGGCTGTGACGCGCTCACGTCCGGGCATGACGAGGAGCAGCAATGTTTGTTTTTCGTCGCTTTATCCAGAGCGGAGGAGCGACTGATACTTTATGCCTACAGCAAGCGATCGAAGTTCGTGGATGACATATCTGGTCATGTTCTGAACGAATCTCCGCAATCGGCATCGGCTGAAGGTGCGGTATCAGCGAACGGAATAAATTTGGTGGTTGACGGCATCGCTCGCATATCGCCTTCTCAGCTTGCGGCCTATGAAAAGTGCCCACGGCGGTTTTTCTTTGCGCATGTGTTGCAAGTCGGCGGTCGTCGCGCAGAGTCGCCCCTTATGCGTATGCACAACGCAGTCCAGGGCGTTGTCGATGAGCTGACGTCTCGTTTGAACGATGAACCAAGCGAAGCCGAACTCGCAGCCATCATGGATAAGGCATGGATGGAAAATGGTCCGGTGGATCATGGATACGCTGCCGAGTACCGTCAAATCTCAGACGAGCTGCTGAGTTTTTTCCAATTGCTCCGCACAGGCGAAAAACGGCGCGCTCCAACCCCAATTTCCTTGAAATTCGGTGAGGCAGAGATTGTCGTATCTGCACATGAGGAAGTCGATGCTGGGTCTGGCAGGGTACTGCGGCGCATCAAAACAGGACGCAAGACCACGAACGCTGTCGAGTCCTTAGATGCGGCTGCGTTTCAACTCGCCGCTGAAGGCCACGGCGAGGCAGAGTTTGTGTTCCTGACCGGTGCGACGCAGGACCGATTGACCATGAGCAGTACGAAGTTGGGGAACCGGAAAACAAAGATCGCTCAAGCTGCAATTGCGATCCTCGAAGGGCATTTCCCCCCAAAACGCAGCGATCGTTGCGCCCGCTGCGCATATTTCTTCATCTGCAGCGAACCGCCCTCAGGCACGCTCCGAAAAAAAATCGGATCAGGCTTACCGGATTCCTCCTGACGCCGCGATTGTCCTTGTGAAGGCGCAGACATGAGGTTTGCGTCCGCCAACTTCTTAAGGACGAACACAATGAAATCGCAAGGAAATGATCCTCGTTTCCCGGTCTTCATCGCCGATGAGGGCCTCAACTTCAAAAAACACGTTTTCGATGACCCAAAGGTTCTCGGTCGCCAGTTGATCGAAGCTGCCGACGGGCATCCTGTTGACGAGCATGTGGCAATCGCCATTTTGCCAAATGGGGACTTCGAAGACATTCGCCTCGACGAAAGCTATGATCTGCGCGGTCGCGGTGCTGAGAAAGTGCTGGTCGCGCGGACGGACCGTGTCTTCAAGTTTAAGATTGACGACAAGGATCTTGAATGGCCGCGCGCGTGCGTCAGCGGATTTGTACTGCGTAAGCTTGCTGACCTGCCGGAAAACTACAATCTTTGGCAGGAAATCCCGGGCCAGCAGGACCGCAAGATTGCTGACAGCGATGTCATCAATCTCGATGCCAAGGGTGTGGAGCGGTTCATCTCGCTCATCGATCAGACGACGGAGGGGGACACCCTTCCGTCGTTTGATCAGACTTTTCTGGTCGACCACGGCTATCAGTTCGACGTCGTTCAGGAAGGCCGTGAGACCGGCATCATCCTGAAGTCGCTCAAGCTGCCTGAAGGCAAATTCAATGTCGAAGCCGCGGATATCCTTGTTCTCCTGCCAGCCGGGTATCCCGATTGCGCGCCTGACATGTTTTATGCCTCTCCGCATTTGACGCTGGCGAGCGGTCAGGTCCCAAAAGCCTGCACTGTGCAGCACACTTTTGCAGGTCGTGTTTGGCAGCGCTGGTCGCGCCACAACAACGCCTGGCGGCCCGGGATTGATGGTTTGCGCACGATGGTGGCACGGATCAAAACCGCTCTCGCCGAGGCGCGGCCATGAAGGGCCCGTTGGATGTTATTCTGGCTGGTCCGCACGAAGCCGGTATCCGGTCCCTGCTCGCGCAGGGTGCCGGTGCCGAGCGTTCCGCCTACATGCTTTTTGGGACGGCTGCGATTGAGAAAGACCCCTGGACGGACACTGCTCGCACACGGCTCATTTCGCATGCTTTCATCGACCTCGATGATGACGACGTGGTCTCAGCTTCCGAGCGCCACGTGACGTGGCAAACCGATAGCTTCATGCGATTGCTTGGTCGCGCCAAGTCCGATGGTCTGGTTCCCGCCATCATTCATACCCATCCAAAGGGCCGGGCCCGTTTTTCCAAACAAGATGATCGGAACGAGGCGGAACTTGCGCGGACCGCCCTGATCAAGGGTGCACCCGGACTGATCAGCGTTTTGATTGCGAGCGACGGCGAGATTGCCGTGAGGATTTGGCACTCGGCCGAAAAGCCAACGGCTATCGCGCGTATTCTTCACACAGGATCGCGCCTGACCCTCACCGCGGAGAACGGCAGCAATCTCGGCTTCCTGGACCGTCAAACCCGACTCTTCGGCGATCAGGCCAATGCAATGATCACTCAGTTTCGGTGCGGTATTTCCGGAGGGGGTGCTACGGGAAGCGCAGTGTTGCCCTTGCTGATGCGTCTTGGCGTGCGCGAAGCGGTCCTCTTCGAAAAGGACCATGCTGAAGATACAAATCTCAACAGACTCCATGGCGCACGACAGGAGGATGTTGATGCTCATCGAGCCAAGGCCGACATTCACGCGCGGACAGTTGCGGAGGCCAATCTTGGCATGTCGTTGGCAACCATCGATGCCTGGGCCGGAGAGCCATGCACATGGGACGCGTTGAAATCTTGCGATGTGATTTTCTGCTGCACGGATGACCACGCCGGTCGGCTCTTTCTGAACCGCTTCGCCCGTTTCTATGGCATTGCGGTCATCGATGTCGGTCTCGCAATGCAGCGTCGCGATGCTCAGTCGTTCGATCTGTTTGCCCGGGTTACCACCCTTGTGCCCGGACACCCCTGTCTGCTTTGCGGCGGGTTCATCAACCCGCAACGCGCTCGCGAGGAGGCCTTGCAGCGAACTGATCCAGAGGCTTATGAAAAACTGAAAGAGGAAGCCTATCTGCTCGGTGAGGGTGACCCCTCCCCTGCCGTTGTGACCTTCACGACAGAGGCGGGTGCCATGGCGGTCAATGAATGGCTGACCGGTATCACCGGGTTCGCCGGAGCAAACGGAATGGCACCGACGCGGATGCGCCGGTTTCACGCGCGCGATGAGCGTTTTCCTGAGATTTCGCCGCGCCCGGGCTGCCCGTGTTGTGATGCAACTGAAACTCCGGGCCGGGGGGACATGACGCCCTTTCTGGACATGGTGACATGAGATGAAAAAGCTATTGGCAAACCTGCTTCGGCAGCTTGGAGTACTTAAGTATGACTATCTGGTGAGCAGGCAGGACGCCTTCCCGCAAACGCCTGAAACAGAACCGGACGAGTTAATCCTGGTCGAGAGCGGTGCGATCCAAAAATGGGCCTGTCTCTCCTGCCCTGGTGGCTGTGGTGAGAGGATCGCTTTGTCTCTCAACCCAGATCGCCGACCTCGCTGGAGCATTAGGACAGATTTCTGGCAAAGACCCACACTCCACCCGTCGGTGCACCAGCAAAACGACTGTGGGTGCCACTTCTGGGTAAAGAAGGGTAAGGTTCACTGGTGCAAAGGTGGACGGCCGCAAACGCCAAAAAAGAAAGCGGAATGACACAAATGCTAAGCGAGCGAACAAAGCGACCTGTGCGCCTCGAACTACAACCCGAGCAATCGGGGGCATAATCATGCGGTTCGCATTATACGACGACAAACGAGTTGAAGCCAGCCCAGGCGCCAAAGGCAGATGCCCTGGTTGCGGCGATGACCTCATTGCCCGATGCGGGACCAAGATGGTCTGGCACTGGGCGCACAAAGGTCAACGCCACTGCGACCATTGGTGGGAAAACGAAACGCAGTGGCATCGGGATTGGAAGAACCAATTCCCAACAGATTGGCAGGAGATCGCTGCGCGCGACGAACATGGCGAGCTTCATATCTCAGATGTCAAGACATCCAAGGGCTTGGTAGTTGAGTTTCAGCACTCATACATCAAGCCTGTAGAAGCGCGAACGCGGACAAGGTTCCACAACCCTATGTTTTGGGTTGTTGACGGAACGCGTCGTAAGACCGACCGCAAGCAGTTTGCAGCCGCGCAAGCAGATGGCGTGAAGCATCCGACAAAGGACGGGCTGGTTGAGCAGCTCTGGGTTTACGATTCAAGGCTGCTAAAAGAATGGGTCCATGTCGGCGTGATCGTCGCCTTTGATTTTGGGGAGGACACGGTGTGGCTTCTACGAAGAGTCAAAGGTGACTGGGCCTATGGTTTCGCCTATCCGAAACGATCACTTGTCGAAAACATTTTAAAGGGAACTCCAATACCAGACGTGTTGTTTGGCAAACCTGTTCGGCAAACGGTGCGGTACCGTCGGCGTCGTGCCAGGTATTAGCGTTCGGTTTCCATCAGGTTCAACTGACACAGATCTTTATTGGACCGCAGACCCTCAGGCCTTTGCAGACAAACCTGCATCCTCCATCTGCTCGCGGTCCGGCAGGTCCTGCAGGGAAGGCAGGTCGAAGGCAATCAGGAACTGTTCTGTCGTCACGAAGGTGTAGGGCGCCCCTCGCCGAGGGGCCTTTGGCCCAGTCCCGATCAGGTCGCGCGCATGCAGCCGCCCGATCAGATCACGGCTGATCTCCTTGCCGAAGATGTCCTTCAGCCCGTCGCGCGTGATCGGCTGGTGGTAAGCGATGGCGGCGAGGACCGCGACGTCGAATTCGCTCAGGTCCAGCAATTGGTCCCCGATATCTGCCGCCGCGCGGATCGCGGGCGCGTAGGCCGCCCGTGTCCGGAATATCCAGCCGCCGGCGACCTGGGCGATCTCGAAGGCCCGACCCTCCAGATCGGCACCAAGGTCCTCGACCAGCAGATCGACCGAAGCCCCCTGCCCCACCACGCGGGTCAGGTCTTCGCGCGAAACCGGCGTGGCAGAAGCAAAGAGCACCGCCTCGATCCGGCGCATCCATTCCCGCCAACGCAGCTCAGGCGGCAAGTCGGCCAACTCGCGGTCTAGGTCAGGTTCCGAGCGGTCCTTCACCATCGCTACACCCCATACAGCCGGAAGGTGTCGCGCCCGGTCAGCTCGCGCACCGCGCCGAGGTCGACCAGCCGGTCGCAGAGCCGCCGCGCGGCGCGATCCGGCAAAGGCAACGCCGAAGGCGCCACGGCATCGCCGGTCAGGAACATCTCGACGGCATCCCCCGCGCCCTTGGCCCGCAGCTTTGGCGCGACGGCTTTCAGGCGCGCCGCCCGACGCGCGAGATCGGCGGCCTGCCGCACGGTCTCGACTGCCAAGGAGATGAGTGCACGATAGCAAGCGAGCCGCAGGTCATCACCTCGCTTGTGCAGGTCGGCGCGTTTCAGGCCCGGGGCCAACAGCGGCACGAGATGACCCCACCCGAATGCTTGAGCGAGGGCTGCGTCAGCGAGGATGAGCGCCCCTTCGTCGGCGCGCGGCGCCTGCGTCAGCACTGCCTCCAAAACCATCGCGGCACGGTTGACCGGTGCCCCCTGCCCCGCGTCGAGCCATGCGGCGATCACGCCCTGCTCGACGGCGGGCAGAGCCCGACCAAGTGCCTTGACCGACACCGGCCGCGCCACCGCTCGCCGCCAGGCCAGGTGAGTTTCTCCGACCGGACCGGGCAGATCGCCCGGACGCAACAGATGCACCGCATCACGCAACTCACCTGCCCGCTCCGACCGCCCAGAGAACGCGACGCAAGCCTCGGCCGCACGCAGCGCGAGCCGGTCCCGCAACAAGGCTTGGGGCACCTCTGCGCGTCCTAACACAAGATGCAGGTGGTTCAGAGCAGCCCCCGACAAAAACGCAACATCTTCAAGGGTTTCAGCGCGCGCGGAGGTGACCCAGACGGGCATCCGGGGTAACGTGTCGAGGTCGCTGATGTGATCTGGCGGGCCAAAAGTCATGCCTGCAGCCTACATCAGCGCGGCGCTTTATTCCAGAAAATAGCACTCTAACCGCCCCACCCTTCGGTTCGTTTTTATGTCCAATAAGTTTGCCTTATCGGACGTAAAAATGATATGCATAGAAACATGGTCTTCAGCTCATGTTTCATCACTGGACTCGCCCGAAATCGGCCCTCTCGTCGAGCTCGTTCGTATTTCATTGGTGGACAAGGCTTTAGCTCAAACACTGGACTCCTGACGAAATGCCAAACCAAGTTGAAGCGAACCAAATTCGAGTCGGGGTTCGTGAGACTGGGTGGAGCAGTATTCGTGAGACTGGCTGTGGTTCGGACGCTTCCTGGTATTTTGGCATGCTCTCTCGTCGATCTGCGCGCACCCATGTCCGGTGTCCGGCCGAAGGCCTTCAGCTCAGCGAGAGAGGTTCTACTATGAGGGAGGATGACGATCGGATTACCCTGCCCGTGCATGTCGCCGGTTCCGGCACACTCGACCGCCTGGTCGACACCGCTCGGGACTACGCCAAAGCCTCGACGGCCGAGAACACGAACAAGGCCTATGCCGTCGACTGGAAGCACTTCGCGCGTTGGTGCAGGCTGAAGGGTGCGGAGCCCTTACCTCCGTCTTCAGAGATGATCGGCTTGTATCTGGCCGACCTGGCCGCGCCGACCAACGGGTTCCCTGCCCTCTCGGTCAGCACCATCGAGCGTCGCCTCTCAGGTCTGGCATGGAACTATGCGCAACGGGGGTTCACTCTCGATCGCAAGAACCGCCACATTGCTTCGGTCCTGGCGGGGATCAAGCGCAAGCACGCGCGCCCGCCGGTGCAGAAGGAAGCGATCCAGGCCGAGGACATCCTCGCAATGGTTGCCACCCTGTCCTACGATCTTCGCGGGCTACGAGATCGTGCGATCCTGTTGCTCGGCTACGCTGGAGGCCTCCGCCGCTCGGAAATCGTGAGCCTCGATGTACATAAAGATGACACGCCAGATTCCGGCGGATGGATTGAGATCATGGAGAAAGGCGCCCTCCTGACCCTCAATGCGAAGACAGGTTGGCGCGAGGTCGAGATTGGCCGCGGCTCTAAGGATCAGACCTGCCCAGTGCATGCTCTCGAGCAATGGCTGCACTTTGCGAAGATCGACTTCGGCCCTGTCTTTGTAGGGACCTCGCGCGATGGCAAGCGCGCCCTCGATACACGGCTCAACGACAAGCATGTGGCCCGGCTGATCAAGCGCACAGTCCTAGACGCCGGCATCCGCTCCGAACTGCCCGAAAAGGACCGCCTGGCGCTGTTTTCTGGCCACTCGCTGCGCGCCGGCCTCGCCAGTTCGGCTGAGGTCGACGAACGCTATGTCCAAAAGCAGCTGGGGCACGCCTCGGCCGAGATGACCCGCCGCTACCAGCGCCGTCGCGACCGGTTCCGCGTGAACCTGACCAAGGCCGCTGGTCTCTGACCCCCTGCCCCATCACGCCGCCTGCCCGCTGAGCCTGCCATAGAAGCTGCGCTCGAGATGCAGCTCCCCTGCCCCGGCCTTTTCGACCATGCCGCGCAGATAGCCGCCCGGCGAGGAAACTTCGCCGGCGCAATGCTTCTCGAAGACGAGCGCGAGCGCCGCTGTCGCCACCTGTTTGCCCAGCCGGTCCTGTGCCACGTTCCAGGCATGCTCGGACACCCCAATCATCGGCCTGAGTTGACCAGCGACCCGGTGCAGATCGCCCCAATCCTTCAGGAACCCGCCCATATTGCGCGCCCAGGACGCGAATTCCGGGCAGGCCTGCATGATTGTGGGAAGATCCAGCGCAGCGCGCTTCTTGCGCACTTCGGCGACCCATTCTTCCAGCTCCCTATCAACCTGATCTTCGGGCTGAGCATTGGGCACCACGGCCGCGACTTCCTCATTTTCTGAGGAATTACGAGTTACAGGATTAAGTTGGTTTGTAATTAGTATATGAGGGTCAGAAATGACCTCCCTGGGGTTCATTTCTTGAGTCTTCTCAGAAACTTGTTCACTGGTTTCAGGCGTGTTTTCCACAATTTGAGCGACCTCAGTTGCCTTGAGATACGCCGCCTCGACACGCTCCTGAAGCTCCTTGAACCACATCAGGAGTCGCGCAAGTTGCTCGGAGGCTTCATGGCGGCGCGGAAGCAGGTCCAGAAGCTCCTCGAAGAGACCCGTAAATTGCGTCCAGGGGCCGCGTAGCGCGCTGCTGACGGCGGCCTCAATCCGAGCGCGGATCATCCGACGTGCCACCGTGATCTGGCGCTTCAGGCGCTGACAGAGCTCGCGTTCGGCCTGCAATTCGGCATGAAGCTCCTCGAACTCATCGACACGGGCTGAAAGCGGCGACAGATCGAAGCCATAGGCCTCGACGATGCGCCCCTCGGCGTCCCTGCGGCCCCACCGCTTGCCGTTTGGGCTGTCCTGGAAGGAGATGACGCCTATCTCGGCCAGGCGCCGTGCATGGCGCTTGAGTGCGGAGAGCGAGAAGCCCGTCTGTTCCATCAGATAGGCGTTCGACGCCCAGACGATCGGGCGCTGCCCCTCCTCCCAGTCCTGGGCCTGCGTAAAGGCCCCGAGCGTATCAAGAAGCATCATGTCTCCGGCCTTGAGGCCAATGTAGGCTCCTACCCGCTTCACAGCGACAAATGCCCGCGTTTTGGGTACGGCAACCTGTTCACCGGCTTGGGCAAGCTGCTCTGCAATGCCAAGACCCGGTGTCGGCTTGCGCCAACCTGTATGTTTCATGCCTGTTTCTCACCTCCAGTTATGTGGAGGCAAAAGAAAGCCGTTCGCCAAAGTGGCGTTCTTGTTGACAGTGATTCGCGGGAGAGATATCTTCTAAGCGACCAAACTTTTCAGATTAGCTCTCAGGCCACGCTGCTTGGGGGCTTTTCTTTTGCCTAGATCATTGTTCTGACTGCTCCTCTTTCGTCGCGAGGAATTCGTTGTACAGCTGATCAAGCCGACCCGAGAGAAAGTCCCCGAACTCGGTTGAATCTTGTGCCGTAAGCGAAATGCTGAATGCCTTTCCGGAACGACCGATGACTCCCTTGATGCGGCCTTTGCCGGCAGTCCAGGTTCGTTTCTTGGGCATGGCACGCGTTTTTCGGCGCTTCGGCGCCCTGCCCGCTTCTGCCAGCTTGCTGTGCAGGAACTCAAAGCGAGCATCACTGTCGAGGTTCTGAAACCCGTCGAACTCCAAAGCTTCCTTGAGGATCTTGTCGTTCGATGGTTCCGAAGCCAACTTCTTGAAGTCTTCCCAGCGATCACGCCCAATCTGCTTGGCCGGCCCAATCTGTTCGATGACATGCCGAGGGACGTTCTGTGCCACTGACAGCATCCGTGAAAGCAACGTCCCATCGATGGTAAGAGCGGACTGGATCACGTCCTTGGCTTGCCCCATATCCAAGAGGCTCTTCGCAAATAGGGCTTTCTCAATAAAAGAGAGATCTGCGCGCGCAGTGTTTTCCTGCCCTTGAGCAAGAATGTGAGCCACATCGTCCATTGGTTTTACAACTGCGCGAACCTTACGGCCGAGCACCGAAGCAACTCGCACACGGCGATGCCCGAAGACGATCATATAGCGGCCATCCGCTTCCGGATGCGGTCTAAGCAAAACCGGCGTGTCCTGGCGACCTGCTGCGATCGATGCTTTCAGTTCTTCGAAAGCAACATCGTCATCACTAAGCCGATCCGAAACGAATGACACATCGATCAATTGCGGATCGATCTCGACAATGGTTTCGCCTTCAAGGAGACGCTTCGAGTTCTCCGCAAGGCTATCAATCGAAACCTTCATCGATTTCGAAGCACCGCGCATTGCGTATCCAGATCGACCGGAATCCTTGGGCTGCTCCGGCGAGCCGGCCATAACGCTCTTCAGGAGGTCTTTGCGAGCCATCAAGCCATCTCCCTTTCGCCAGAATCCAACCGACGCGCAGCGCACATTTCGACAGTTGCACGGCTGTCAAAACTGGCTCTCTGCACGGCTGTCAAAACCTTAGTCATTCACGCCCCCAAGCCTTGTGGATCAGTTCGGCGATTTCGTCGTTCACATCATTCAAAGACGTAACTGCGCGGTCGTAAGTAGTCCGCACGAACTGAGACCGTTCAACTTCGTAAAGCGTCTGCTTGGTGATCCCAGCGTCGGAGATCGCCGTAGATTTCAGCACAGGAGCCGACAGCATCTGATTTGGGAACATCGCCTGGAGGAACCCAACCATCTGCTTTTGGGGACCGTCCGTTGGTTCAAACCGCGTTACGAGGTAACGGAACCACTTCAGGCGCATGTTCGCTCCAGCGTCACGGATCGTCTTCATGATCCCGCCCAGCATCAGGAGAAACTGGCTCATCGACATGACGTCCAGCATCTGAGGATGGACTGTCACAATTACCGAAGATGAAGCCGTCAGAGCAGTGAGCGTGAGGTAGCCCAGCTGAGGAGGGCAATCGATTACGACCACGTCATAGCGGTCATCAACCTCGCTAAGCGCCTTCGATATACGAGTGAAAAAGGTACGGCCCTCATGGGGATCGCTGCTCGTCAAAGCAACCGGGGTATCGTATTCGTACTCTTGAAGCTCGAGACTTGCCGGAACGATATCTAGGTTGGGGAAGTTCGTTGGCCGGATCACCTCTGAGATCGGCTTGCGCTCGTCATCATACCGAAGTGTCTCGTAGAGCGAAGGCACGTCGTCGAGTTCAGGCTGAATGCCGTGCAAAGCTGTGAGCGAAGCTTGAGGGTCCAAGTCGATCGCAAGAACTCGATGCCCTTTCAACGCCAAGTGCTGCGCGAGGTGGGCGGCGGTAGTGGTCTTTCCAGAACCCCCTTTGAAGTTCACGACAGACACAACGTGCAGTTCTTCGTCAGGTTGGCGATAGGGGACATAACGGCGCTTGCCGGGGCGACCATGCTTGTCGAGATAGGCTCTCAGTTCCAACATTTGCTCAGCAGAGTAGCTACGCCTGCCGGAAGACGATGTTTCAGGTTCAGGACCTTTGCCTTCGAGATGAAGCTTCTTAATGGTCGACTGGGTCACGCCGAGATAGTAGGCAACCTCGGCCAATGAAAACTGACGTAGACCTTTTTGGGCGTCCGGAGGATACTGTTCCTGCCGCAACATATTGAGGCGGTCGGAAATCAGCTCTCCTTGCTGTAGGATGATCTCGTCGAAGGGATGATCCTTCGTATCAGCCGCAAAAGACCGTTCTCGCATCCGCCTGTCCTCTAAATATCGCTTTTTCAGCGATTTCGCTCATTAAAGTGTCATCTACACGGAAAAACGAGTCTTAACAACGATTTTCGCCCGGCGGCTAGATCTTACCCAATCCACCAGAGTGCCTAGATGTCTCGACAAAGTGTAGCGATTGAGGAATGTAGCCACCCAATATCTAGGGGGAACTGTCACTAGCTCGGATGTGCAGTCAACTTTAACTTCGCGCCCGTTACACCTCAACTATATGTTATTATTTTATTTTTCCGCACTGCACGGCTGTCAAAATGCAAAGTGCTCGAAGCTTCAGAACGCTAGGGGGACCACAAATCTGTCTCCTCCAAAACGGATTGCGTCATCATCACCTTGCGCCAATTCAGTGATCAGTTGCTTCCACCAAGCGCACCAACCACTGGCTGCAAAATGCGGGGAATGCGTGTCAGCGCGAAGGGAAACAGAAGAAATCGGCTGGGTTGCCCCAGCCGATTCTTTACGTCACGCGGCGTCTTTGGGACCCCAGGGGATGACGGCCTGCAGGGACAGATCGTCCTGGTTCGCGGCCTTGCCGAGGTTTGCGTTGAAGCCGTGGTCGCGGATGGTCAGCGTGTAGTAGTCGGCGCCGGTCTCCTTGTTCTGCTTCTTCCAGATGCCGCCACACTCGACCAGCTTGCCGCGCGGGGAGCGCCCGAGGACGCGGTGCGTGGGGGCCATCGGGTTCGTGCTCGCGACGGGTTCGACCGTGATGTCGAGGTCGAAGGTCAGGGTCGAGATGGAGCCGACGCCCTTGGCGGTTTCGATGTCGGTGCTGGTGAATTTGATGCAGTTCGTGGTCATTGCTCTTCTCCTTGTTTGCGTTGCAATGATGGTCACCTTGCAGCTGGCCAAGGCCGGCCACACCGAAGGCGAAGCGCAGCGGAGAGGGGCAGGCGCCGGTCTTTTTGATCCGCGCGGAATGGCCCGCAGGGGCAGGGGAAAAAGATCGGCGACAACCTTTGTGGACGGGACGACAGCTGCGACCAGCATGTCATGCAACTCAGACAAAGGGAGAAGTGCGTTGGCCGCTAAGGACGGCGGGTGAACAGACGATGGAGATGCCGCGAGGGCCCTGGCTCCCTTCGAACTCACCGGAGATAAGACACAGTGCAGATGTCAAAACCGCATCCCCCAGGATCACTACCGCACCGATTGTCTTTGCTGAAGCGCCCACGATGCGGAGGAGTGCTCCAGGCGAACAGAGCGTGGAACGAAAGGCCGGGTCGTCACGAGACACCGCAACCATCTAATGGCCCTAAATGACAGCCCGGCTGGTTGGTTCGGTCAGAAAATGCGATAAGATATTTCGTCAAGGGCCGCCGCTACCAACGGACAGAGGATACTGCTGCCTAGCTCTAGCATCAGCTGCCAACTTGCCCTTCCAGTCCGCATACTATACGTCATTGACACATACGCCGCGAAAACCTATATGGAACTGACGATGACGCGATTGCAGACAGTGGTCGAACTGCCCGAATTCCAGAGGCGCGCCAAGGCAATCATGTCGGACCAGGAGCGAGAGGCCGCGATCGACTTCATCGCCGCCAATCCGGAAGCTGGCGTCTCTCTTGGCGGCGGACTTCGGAAGGTCCGCATCCCGAGAGAGGGAGGCGGAAAGAGCGGCGGCTTCAGGACGGTGTATGTCTTTGGCGGGACCCATATGCCGATTTTCCTGATCACGGTCTTCGCGAAGAATGAGAAAGCCAACCTGTCAAAGACCGAACAGGCCGCGGCAGTAGAGATGAGCAAGGCGCTTGTCGCGAAATATGGAGACACAACATGAGTGGGTTCGAATCCGTGTCCAAGGGACTGGGAGAGGCGCTGGCCTTCGCAGATGGCGATTTGGCCGGCGCGAAGGTGCATGAGTTTTCCGTTGCTGAGGTCGATGTCGCCCAAGTTCGGCAACGGACTGGCCTGTCCCAGGCAGAGTTTGCCAAGAGCATTGGCGTCGCGAAAGGCACGCTGCTGAACTGGGAACATGGACGTCGGCAACCGACAGGCCCGGCACAGGTTCTACTCGCATTGATCGCAAAGAAGCCTTCTGTCGTGCAGGACCTTTTGCGCGGGGCGTGAACCGGGGCCTAAGCCCCGATCCTCTTGATGCGGATCCCGAGCTTGCGGGCCTTGTCGACGATGTTCTCGGTGATGCCCGAACCGGGCGTGGCGATCAGACCCTGCGGCAACGTCTCGAGCATCTTGTCATTGCGCTTGAAGGGGGCAGCCTTGCCGTGGCTCTTCCAGTCGGGCTTGAAGACCACTTGGGTGACACCACGGGTATCTGCCCAACGGGCCGCGATCATCTCGGCACCTTTAGGTGTGCCCCCGTGCAGGAGCACCATGTCGGGGTATTTGGCGTGGGTGGCGTCGAGGACGGACCAGATCAGATCGTAGGCGTGGTAGTCCCCGCCCGAGAATGCGATCCGCGTGCCTTCGGGGCAATGGACCTCGGTCTCCTTGCGGCGTTTGGCCGAGAGATAGGCCCGGCTGTCCACCACGGCGGAGGTGAGGCCGCGATGCGAGACCTTGGACCCGGTGCGGGGCAGCCAGGGAGAACCCGTGGCGGCCGAGAAGTGGTCCACGGCAAGATCGCGCATCTGCTCGAAAGCGTCGCGATGGTCCCAGAGCTTGAGCCCGATGATCTGGAGGCGTTCCAACTCGACCGAGGCGACCTCGGAGCCGTCTTGGATGGCCAGACTTTCCCGGACCTCGAATTCGTTGTCGTCGAGGAGCTTCTGGATATGGGTCAGCCGGCGATGGAAGATCGAGGTGAGGGACCAGAGCATCTCTTCGAGAGTGTCTTCCAGCTGGCTGCCGGTGAGGAGGCCGATGGTGGTCTCAAAAAGCGTCGCCATGGCGAGCTCGACCTCGTCGGGCTGGGGCAGGGGGCGGTGATCGGTCTCGCCGGGCCCGGGAGTTGCGCCATAAAGCGCGAGGTGGTCGAGGATGGCGGAGGTCACGCCGGCCTCCTCTTGGATGTCTGTCTGATGGGGCATTGTCTGGTTCCTCTGTTTGATCTGACCCGATTTGGATGGGGCGATATCAGGACCGGCGGCGACCGGGCCGCATCCGTCAGGATCGGAGCGCAGCGGAGAATGCGCCGCGGGCCGGAAAATTGTTCCCGCGAGGAATGGCCCGAAGGGGCAGGGGAATTTTCCGGGTAGCGGCGCATTGCTGCCCGGGCGAGGGGCACTCAGCCCCGACCCGCCGGTCCATCGCTCCCCTTTTCCAAACGGGATCAGATCGAACCCGCGGAACCTTGGCCCAGTCAGGCATCTTCGAGAAGGTTAGCGGTCACCCGCCTTCGATCGCCAGACCTTGCTTCTTCATGGCCCTGAGCAGAGACCGGCGCAGCGCATCTCTGCCAAATGCCCGCAGATCGTCGTTGAAATCGCCCATGGCTGGCACGAGATCACCACAGGCAATATCACGCAATTCCAGTTGGTTACGCAATCTCATTGATGCGTTTCTTCCGGCTTCGTCATTGTCCCGCGCGATCCAGATGCGCTTGATCCCTGGCGGCGGGATGAAGAGGCCGAGATGAGTGGTGGTGAGACAGGAGGCGAGGTCGAACTCCGGGAGAGCCGTGCCGATCGAGAGGGTGTTCTCGAGGCCTTCGCCGACGATGAGGTCGCCGCGAGAGGCACCGGACCAGAAGCGGATGGCATGGCCATGCAGCTGCCCCAGGATCCGTTTGGGGCTCTCGATCTCGGCCAAGCCGCCGGTGGACGGGTCCAGATAGGTGCGCGCGCATCCGGTGATCTGGCCCCGATTATCGGTGATCTTCGCCAGCAGGGCAGGGACCCTTTGCAGCGGATCGGCGTCGTCCTCGCCTTGTCGGAGAAAGACCCGCGGGTGATAGCGCAGGGCGGGTCCAAGCCGTGTGATTCCGCGCCCCTGCAGATAGGTGGCAGCCAAGGTGCCAAGCGCCGGCTTGCCCGCGGCAAAGAGTTTGCGCGCCCGCGCGATGCGTTTAGCGGAGGCTGTATCCGGGCGCTCCGCCTTACGGGGTTCACGAGGCATAGCAGGGCAGGGGGCCTCCCCGAGGAAAGACCGGGCCTCCCTCAGCGTCTCTTTGAGCGTGACCGAACCAAGCCGTTCCTGCAGCAGGTCGATCAGGTCGCCATATTGCCCCGTCGCGAAATCTTGCCAGGACCCGGCCTTGCGCCCACCCTGCGCGTGGAGCCGGATGGCAAGGCTCTGGCCCTTTGCGCCCGAGGTGTCGCCAACCTGCCAATAGTTGCCCTGCTTGGACCCCTCGGGGAAGTACTGGCGGCAGAAACTCTCGGCCCGATCTGCCAGATCGGCCGAGAGGTCTGCGATGCTGCGCCGCGCGCTCATGCGGCGGCATCCGCGGCGCTGGCGCCAACCGGATGCTCGGCAAGGACCCGTGCCAGCACCTCGGTGCCATCCACCGGGATGAATACCCGCGTCTTCCACTGGATCACCTCGGTGAAACAGCCCATCGCTTTCAGTGCGGGCAAGGCCGCTCCCGACGCGCCGACGAGCTCAAGCCTCAGCTGCCCCATGACCAGAGAGCGGCGCAGCTGGTAGCCGCCGAGCAGGCTGAGGGTCGTCCTTGCTTCCATCACCGCGCCGAACACCTCCTGTGGCGTCATCTCGATCTGGCAGTCGAGCCCGAGCCGCGGGTAGAAATTGAGAAGCTGCTCCTGACTGACAAGACGACCGATGGCGCGCTCCCCGTCTTCGGTCTGAAGCCGGTAGATGCGCATGTTATCGGCGGGCAGGCGATCCCAGATTGGCAGAAGAAGCCCGCAGATCAGCGTGATCTTGGAGGTGGTGAACTCCGGCACCGCATCGACCTCGGCCTGCCAAAGCTGTTCGAACATCGCATCATCGATCTCTTCCCAGTGTGATTTCGAGAATTCGGAGAGGGCGAGGATTTCGGTCGCCATGGGTCGCAGCAGTTTCACCCGCAGGATCGGCACGCCATCCTCATCCATAAAAGCCGACGCCTTCACCATCAGCGCCGCGCGTTTCGAGGTCTTGTTCCAGCACAGCGTCGCGCCCTTCGTATCGGCGCAGATCGCTCTAACCCGGAGCAGGGTCAGAGGATCGTTGCGATCCGTGCGCTCTACGGTCAGGGCAGTGGCCGTCGCCCCCGTCGCCTCATGCTCGAAGATGACCTTGCGGTCGGTGATCTCGAATTTTTCCGCGCGCAGCGTCTCGAGGCCGACATCCAGCGTGCCCGCCTGACGCGCGTCCTCGATGATGGCCGAAAGAAACCCGCCGAAGGCCTCGAAGATCGCGTCCTGCATGTCGATGCGGAGTGCCAGACAGCGGTTCAGGAATTGCTGGATCGGCGGCAGGTTTTCTTTCATTGTGCCATCCGCCTCATCGAGCGTCAGCCCGGTCATCTCCTGGAACCTGGAGTAGGAGCAGGCGTCGATCTTGCCCGCGCGCAGCTTGTAGAAGAACTGCCGCAGCGCCGCGCGTGCATAGGGGCTCTCGAGGTTGTCCTCGGCGCGGAACATGTTCTGACCGCCGGTCTCACGTTGGCCTTTCGTGATCGCCCCGAGAGTGTCGAGGCGGCGCGCGATGGTGGAGAGAAACCGCTTTTCACCCTTCACGTTGGTCGCGACGGGTCGGAAGAGCGGTGGCTGCGCCTGGTTCGTGCGATTGGTGCGCCCCAGCCCCTGGATCGCGTTGTCGGCCTTCCAACCGGGCTCCAGCAGGTAGTGCACCCGCAGACGCTGGTTCTTTGTCCCGAGATCGGCGTGATAGCTGCGCCCTGTGCCCCCCGCATCCGAAAAAATCAGGATGCGCTTGGCATCATCCATGAAGGCCTGCGTCTCCCCGAGGTTCGAGGAGGCGGGGCGGTTCTCGACCTTGAGCCGCCCCTCGCGCGTCTTCACGATGCGTCGTTTGCGCCCTGTGACTTCTGCCACGGCATCCCCGCCGAAATGCCAGAGGATCTGGTCGAGCGCGCCCTGCACCGGGGCAAGGGCCCCAAGATGCTCGACAAGATCATCCCGCCGCCGCTCTGCCTCGCGACAGATGATCGGGTTGCCATCACCGTCGAAGGCAGGGCGAGACCGCAGATCGCCATTCTCGTCCGTGTAGGGCTCGAAGAGCTGCGTCGGGAAGCTGTGCATCAAATACTCCATGACCGCCTCCCTCGGCGTGAAGTCGACCTGCAGATCGTCCCACTCGGAGGGCGGGATCTCCTCGAGGCGGCGTTCCATCACCGCCTCGCTGGTCGAGACCACCTGGATCACCGCCGAATGACCCGCCGCCAGGTCCGCTTCGATAGAGCGGATCAGCGAGGGGCATTTCATGGCGGTGATGAGATGGTTGAAGAAGCGCTGCTTGTTGCTCTCGAAGGCCGAGCGCGCGGCGGATTTCGCCTGGGCGTTCAAGGTGCCGGTCTCCGAGGAAATACCGGATGCCTGCAGTGCTGCCTCGAGGTTGTTGTGAATGATTTGATAGGCATCGGCGTAGCTGTCATAGATCGCGATTTGGGCGGGGGTCAGCTCATGGACCAGCATCTCGTATTCGACCCCGGCATAGGACAGTGACCGCGCCAGATAGAGCCCGAGCGCCTTCAGGTCGCGCGAGATCATCTCCATCGCGGCAATGCCCCCGGCCTCCATTGCGGCAACAAACTCGGCCCGCGTCACGAAGGGGAAATCCCCGGTGCCCCAGAGCCCGAGGCGGGACGCATAGGCGAGATTTCCGACGACCGTCGCGCCGGTGGCTGAGACATAGAGCACCCGCGCATCGGGCACGGCGTTCTGCAGCGCGAGGCCAGCGAGGCCCTGCTGCGAAGCCTTCTTGTCGCCGCGGGTGGACTTTTCGCCGGCGGCGTTCGCCATGGCGTGACTTTCATCAAAAGCGATGACCCCGTCGAACCTGTCCCCAAGCCAGGACGTCACCTGGTCGAGGCGCGATGCCTTACCTTCCCGCTCGGCGGAGCGCAGCGTGGCATAGGTGACGAAGAGGATGCCCTCGGGCAAGCGGATGTCGCTGCCTTGCCGGAATTTCGAGAGCGGCACGATATCGATTTCGCGTCCCCCGAGCGACATCCAGTCACGCCGTGCATCCTCGATGAGCTTGTCGCTTTTTGACACCCAGACCGCGCGGTGGCGACCTTGCAGCCAGTTGTCGAGGATGATGCCTGCAACCTGCCGCCCCTTGCCGCAGCCGGTGCCATCGCCAAGGAACCAACCCTTGCGCAGGCGGAAGGCACCTGCGTCGCCCTCGGCCGCTGCCATCAGTTGGCCTTCGATCTCGCTGTGCTTGAACCAGCCCTTGAGGTGCGTCTCGTGCGCATTGCCCGCGTAGATCACGCTTTCAAGCTGCGGCGCGGAGAGAAGGCCGTCCTGAACGAGGCTCTTCGGCAGAACGGGACGGTAGCTTGGCACAGGCGGCGGGACCGAGGCCATGGCCGCGGATTGGACAAGTGCTGTCGGATGTTCCGCCGCGCCGTCGATCCGGATCGCCTGAAGGTCATAGACCTCATAGACCGTGTCCTGCAGTGCGCCCTCGGCTTCGCTCCAGGCTTTCGGCAGATAGTCGAGGCGGAACGTCTCAATGTCGTCGAACGGGTGCTTCGCGCGTTCCTCGGCGAGGGCACGGGTTTCCCTGCGCGCGGCACTGCGCAGGGCGTGCAGGATGGTGCGGGTTTGGCGGGACGGAACCGAGAGAGCCGTACTGGTGGGGCAGGGTGGACGACTCTGGCGCTCGGGGCAGCGGGTGAGCACTGCGGAGAGAAGTTCAGCGGTAGTGTCGCAGATCGGATGATAGGCGGTCTCGATTTCGCCCGTTGCAGGATCTTGTCTACCGCCGGCGTGCTTGTCGATCACCGTTAGCCGCGTGTCGATCGTGGTGCCGTGCCGTGCGAAAACCTTGCCGTCGATGGCGGCGGAAAACACCACATCGGCGCTAAGTGCGATCCGCTGGAATGTTGACTGGAAAGATTTCGTCGAGGGTCGGAAGCTCTCGCCCGTGATGACGACAAGACGCCCACCCGGCGCGAGGCGCGCCAGGGCGGACAGCACGTGCTGGCTGGTGGCCTGCCGAAACCGACCCTCGACATGGTTCGCCGCGGAGAAGGGCGGGTTCATTACGATGACCGAGGGCGTGATCGACCGATCCAAACGGTCGTCGATCGAGGCGGCATCATGATTCGAGACTGCAGCGTCGGAGAATAGCTGCTCCAGCAACGCGTGGCGAGTCTCAGCGAGCTCGTTCAGCGCCAGGCGAGCGCCTGCGATCCGGGCGAAGATCGCCAGCATGCCGGTGCCGGCCGAGGGCTCGAGCACGAGGTCGTCGGCCCGAAACCCCGCCACCTGTGCAACAATGGCCGCAAGGGGCAGTGAGGTTGAGAACTGTTCCAGACGGACGCTGTCCTCAGAACGCCGCGTGTGCGACGGCGCCAGACCGGCGAGGCGTTCGATCATGTTGAGGAGGGCTTGCGGCGAGGGTGCCTGACGCTGCATCAGCGCGCCGTAGCGCGAGAGCATCAGGATCTGCGCGACTTCTGCCGCTTCGTAGGCGTCCTTCCAGACCCAGGCGCCGCTGGTGTCGCTGGCGCCGAAGGTATCCTCCATCGCGGCGCGCAACGAGGCAGCGTCGATGGGTCGGCCCGCTTCGAAGTGAGACACGAGGGTTTTCGCAGCCTGGATCAGGTTGTGGGCGAAGCGCGAGGCATCCGGCAGGGCAGGGGTCTCGGGCTCAGGCACAAGCGGGACGGAATGGGGGTGAGCGTTCATCGGCAATCTCCGGGGTTGAGGGTTGGCCCCAAACCCCGCGCGCACTCTCTCGCCCGGGAGGGGTCACCCCTCCCGCCCTGCCTCTCGCTCTTTCATGGCATCGCTGATCTCGGCCCCGGCAGCGGAAAGTTATCCCCAGAATCTGGGGATGGGGCTGTGGGCGCTGTCGCGGAAGTCCTTGTCAGCTTGCCGTATTACCAGCTCGCCAAAGTTTTGGGCGGTTTGCCGCCTGCGCATCCCAAACGGGCGCATCCTCGACCGCTCGGTGGCCGTACGCACCCGGACAACCCTCAAGAAGAGCTCTGAAAAAGAAAAAGGCGGCATCCGGGAGGAGGTGGATGCCGCCGTTTAGCTTGGATCGGCTCAGGGAGGAGGAGAGAACCGATCACATTCGAAACATAGTGGTCATGCTGCGACCGCACAATAGCCGGGCCATGATATTTCTGCATTGCAGCAATGCGAGGTCGATTGGGATTCCCGCAAGAAAGGGAGCGTATGCCACCTGTGCCGGTTCCTAAGGGAGTGCCTGCGCTTGAGCGGCAGCGCACTGACGTGTTTGACCCGGCGACGGTGTGGGCACCGCCTCCCGCGCTTCGGGCAAACAGCCGGTCTCATAGTCACCGACGAACCCCCAGCAGGCGTCGATTTCCTCACCGTCCCGCTCGATGACATAGCCGTAAACCCGTCCGCCGAGATAGGCGTCGTAGCTGACGATTTCGCCGCGCAGGATGTCTTCGGCCTTTTCACGCAGCGCCTTGGTGACGCGTTTCACACCGAATTCTTTCCGGGCCGCCTCAAGGGTCACGTAGACGTAACCTACCTGGCCGGAATCCCACGGGCAGTGAAACCCGATGGTGTTCATCGCGAGACCGGAATGATCGTAGAGAAACACGGGCAGCAGGATTGCCTTGCG
>NZ_JARAMM010000032.1:0-20323 GCF_028807335.1 Sulfitobacter sp. PR48
CGCAAGGCAATCCTGCTGCCCGTGTTTCTCTACGATCATTCCGGTCTCGCGATGAACACCATCGGGTTTCACTGCCCGTGGGATTCCTGCCAAGTTGGGTATGTCTATGTGACGCTTGAGGCGGTTCGGAGGGAGTTCGGTGTGAAACGCGTCACCAAAGCAGTGCGCAAAAAGGCTGAAGACATCCTGCGCAGTGAAATCGTCACCTACGATGCTTATCTTGGCGGTCGGGTCTATGGCTATGTCATTGAGCAGGATGGCGAGGAGATCGACGCCTGCTGGGGATTCGTTGGCGACTATGAGACGGGCTGTTTGCCCGAGGCGCGGGAGGCGGTGCCCACATCTTTGCCGGGTCAAACACGCGATTCCGCTGCCGCTCAAGCGCAGGCTCTCCCTTAGAGGCTGGGACGAGTTGGAAATGACCGCATCTTTGCGCAGAGCCCAGGTGGATCCGCATTGCCGCAATGCAGAATTTTCATGGCGCAGCTATTGTGCGGTCGCAGCATGAGCACTATGTTTTGCATGTGACCGGTTCTCTCCTCCTCCCTGAACCGATCAAAGCTAATCGGCGGCATCCACCTCCTCCCGGATGCCGCCTTTTTCGTTTTCAGAGCTCTTTCTGAAGGTTGTCCACGGTTTGTCGGTCGCCGTTCGGTCAATGAGGTGCACACTAGTTGGAAGCCGAAGTGGCACCTTGCCCAAAACTTGGGCGCACCGATGAAGCTTCGAGCTGACAAGGACTTCCGCGACAGCGCCTACAGCACCATCCCCAGATTCTGGGGATAACTTTCCGAGGCTAAAGCGGAGATCAGCAATGCCATGAAAGAGCGAGAGACAGGGCGGGAGGGGTGACCCCTCCCGGGTGAGAGAGTGCGCTCGGGGCTTGGGGCCAACCCTCAACCCCGGAGATTGCCGATGAACGCTCACCCTAATTCCGTCCCTCTTGCGCCCGAAGCTCCTGCCCTGGCGGATTCCTCGGGTTCCGCCCAAAACCTGATGCAGGCTGCGACAATCCTCGTCCCCTTGTTCGAGGCAGGCAGAACCATCGACGCCGCCGTTCTCCGCACCGCAATGGAAGATGCCTTCGGCGCGAGCGACACCAGCGGTGCCTGGGTTTGGAAAGACGCCTATGAGGCTGCCGAGATCGCGCAGATCCTGATGCTTTCGCGCTACGGCGCATTGATGCAGCGTCAGGCCGCCTCACCGCAGGCCTTCCTCACCATGATCGAGCGCCTCGCCGGGCTGGCCCCGTCCCACACGCGGCGTTCTGAGGACAGCGTGCGCTTGCAACAATTCTCGACCCCTCTGCCCCTTGCGTCCATCGTGGCCCAGGCGGCGGGGTTTCGAGCCGACGATCTGGTGCTCGAGCCATCCGCTGGCACCGGCATGCTGGCGATATTTGGCCGGATTGCGGGCGCTCGCCTGGCGCTGAATGAACTCGCGGAGACCCGCCGCGCCCTGCTGAGGGAATTGTTCCCAGGTGCCGTCGTCACAGACCATGATGCCGCATCGATCGACGACCGGCTGGATAGGTCGATCACGCCCTCTGTCATCGTGATGAACCCGCCGTTTTCTGCGGCCAACCATGTCGAGGGTAAGTTCCGGCAGGCTACCAGCCAGCATGTCCTCTCCGCCCTGACGCGCCTCGCGCCGGGCGGGCGGCTTGTCGTCATCACGGGCGAGAGCTTCCGACCCTCGACGAAATCCTTCCAGTCGACGTTTCAGCGGATTGGCCAAAGCGCCGATGTGGTGTTCTCCGCCGCGATCGACGGCAAGGTCTTCGCGCGGCATGGCACCACGATCGACACGCGGCTGACGGTGATCGACAAGCGCGCGGCTGGTGAACAAGAGACAGCGCCGGGCGACATCGAGGCTGTCTACCGTCCGTTCGGCCCGGCCACGGGCGATCTCCTCGCGTCAGTTCTGACCCATTGCCCGGAGCGCCGCAGCCCCCCGCCCTGCCCTACTAGTTCGGCGTTGTCGGTTCCGTCTGGCCCGACGCGTACATACCTGCACGCCCTGCGCAACGCAGCACGCAAAGAAACCCGTGCCATTGCCGAAGAACGCGCGAAACATCCCTTTGACGACATCGAGACGGCCCCCCTCGACTACCAGCCGAAAGCCTGGAGTGAACCCGACGGTGCGCTGCAGGATACGGTCTACGAAGCCTATGATCTTCAGGCGATCCGGATCGACGGCGCGGCGGAACATCCGACAGCGCTGGTGCAGTCTGCCGCCATGGCCTCGGTGCCGCCGCCCGTGCCGACCTATCGTCCCATCCTGCCGAAGAGCCTTGTGGCGGACGGCCTTCTCTCCGCGCCGCAGCTCGAAAGCGTGATCTGCGCAGGCAATGCGCATGAGGCGCATCTCAAGGGCTGGTTCAAGCGCGGCGAGATCGAAGGCCAGTTGATGGCAGCGTCTGAGGGCGACAACGGTGCCTTCCGCCTGCGTAAGGGATGGTTCTTGGGCGATGGCACGGGCTGCGGCAAGGGGCGGCAGGTCGCGGGCATCATCCTCGACAATTGGCTGCAAGGACGCCGCCGCGCGGTCTGGATCTCGAAGAGCGACAAGCTCATCGAGGATGCGCGGCGCGACTGGATGGCGCTCGGGGGGCGCGAAAGCGATATCGTGCCGCTCTCAAAATTCCGCCAGGGGAGCGACATCCGCCTGACCGAAGGCATCCTTTTTGTCACCTACGCCACGCTGCGTTCGGCTGAACGCGAGGGCAAAGCCTCCCGCCTCGATCAGGTGACGTCCTGGCTCGGGGACGGGTTCGATGGAGTTATCGCCTTCGACGAAAGTCACGCCATGGCGAATGCCGCTGGCGAAAAGTCCGACCGCGGCGACAAGAAGGCGTCCCAGCAGGGCCTCGCTGGCCTCGCACTGCAGAACTCCGTGCCAGATGCCCGCGTCCTTTATGTCTCGGCCACTGGCGCGACGGTCGTTGGCAATCTCGCCTATGCCTCCCGGCTCGGGCTCTGGGGCACCGGGGATTTCCCCTTCGTGACACGGGCCGAATTCGTTGCCGCGATGGAAGCCGGGGGCATTGCCGCCATGGAGATGATCTCGCGCGATCTGAAGGCGCTCGGGCTTTATCTCGCGCGGTCCCTCTCCTATGCCGGGGTCGAATACGAGATGCTGGTGCATGAGCTGACCCTTGCCCAGGTCGCGATCTATGACAGCTACGCCGATGCCTATCAAATCATTCACAACAACCTTGAGGCCGCCCTTCAAGCCTCGGGAATTTCCTCCGAGACTGGTGCGCTGAATTCCCAGGCGAAATCCGCCGCCCGCTCGGCCTTCGAGAGCAACAAGCAGCGCTTCTTCAACCATCTCATCACGGCCATGAAATGCCCCTCGCTCATCCGCGCCATCGAAGCAGATCTGGCGGCAGGTCATTCGGCGGTGATCCAGGTGGTCTCGACCAGTGAGGCGGTGATGGAACGGCGCCTCGAGGAGATCCCTCCCTCGGAGTGGGACGACCTGCAGGTCGATTTTACGCCGCGCGAGAACATCATGGACTACCTGATGCACAGCTTCCCGACGCAGCTCTTCGAGCCCTACACCGACGAGAACGGCGATCTGCGCTCGCGCCCCGCCCTCGATGGCGATGGCAATCCCATCATCTGCCGCGAGGCGGAGCGGCGGCGGGATGATCTGATCGAGCATCTTGGGGCCCTCGCTCCGGTGCAGGGCGCGCTCGACCAGATCCTCTGGCATTTCGGCGGGGACGCTGTGGCTGAGGTCACTGGGCGCAAGCGGCGCATCGTGAAGACGCGCGAAGGGCGGCTCAAGGTCGAGAACCGCCCTGCCTCTTCCAATCTCGGGGAAACCCAAGCCTTCATGGATGATGCCAAGCGCATCCTGATTTTCTCTGATGCCGGTGGCACCGGGCGCAGCTACCACGCCGATCTGGGGGCCAAGAACCAGCGCCTGCGGGTGCATTACCTGCTGGAGCCCGGCTGGAAGGCTGACAATGCGATCCAGGGGCTGGGACGCACCAACCGCACCAACCAGGCGCAGCCACCACTCTTCCGCCCGGTTGCGACCAACGTGAAGGGCGAAAAGCGGTTTCTCTCCACCATCGCCCGCCGCCTCGACACACTTGGCGCCATTACCAAAGGGCAACGCGAGACCGGCGGGCAGAACATGTTCCGCGCGGAAGATAACCTCGAGAGCCCCTACGCCCGCGCAGCGCTGCGGCAGTTCTTCTACAAGCTGCGCGCAGGCAAGATCGAGGCCTGCTCTTATGCGAAGTTCCAGGAGATGACCGGGCTGACGCTTGATGAGGCGGATGGCACCATGAAAGAAAACCTGCCGCCGATCCAGCAGTTCCTGAACCGCTGCCTCGCGCTCCGGATCGACATGCAGGACGCGATCTTCGAGGCCTTCGGCGGGTTCCTTTTGGCCATCATTGAAGACGCACGCCAGGCTGGCACGCTGGATGTCGGCCTTGAGACCCTGCGCGCCGAGAAATTCGAGATTGTCGATCGGAAGGTCATCTTCGAGCATGAGGCGACGGGGGCAACGGCCACCGCGCTCACCGTCGAGCGGACTGATCGCAACGATCCGCTCACCCTGCCCCGCGTCAAAGCCATCTGCGCTGATACGAAGGGTGCGACGCTTTGCTGGAACACTTCCTCCAAACGCGCGGCGCTGATGGTGAAAGCGCCGGCCTTCATGGATGAAGACGGCGTGCCAATCCTGCGGGTGAAGCTCCTGCGGCCCATGGCGAACGAGATCCTCGCCCTTTCCGAGGTCTCGAAATCACACTGGGAAGAGGTCGACGATGCGATGTTCGAACAGCTCTGGCAGGCCGAGGTCGAAGCAGTGCCGGAGTTCACCACCTCCAAGATCACGCTGATCTGCGGGCTTCTTCTGCCGATCTGGGACCGGCTGCCCGCCGATAACATGCGCATCTATCGCCTTCAAACCGAAGACGGGGAACGCGCCATCGGTCGCTTGGTCAGCCAGGAACAGCTCTTGAACGTCTATGCGCGCCTTGGCCTCGAATGTCAGATCGATATGACGCCCCAGGAGGTCTTCGGCGCGGTCATGGACGCGAAGACGACCCTCAGCCTGCTTGGCGGCTACCAGTTGCGCCGGTCGTTGGTCATGGGACAGCCGAGGCTCGAGCTCATTGGTGCGTCGGGCGCGGCAATGCCAGGTCTGAAGGCCTTGGGCTGTTTCACCGAGGTGATCCAGTGGAAGACACGGGTGTTCATCCCGGTGGACGGCATTGACGTTCTTGCACGGGTTCTTGCCGAGCATCCGGTTGGCGCCAGCACAGCGGATACAGCCGCATGAGCACGCGGCGCAGCATCGCAGACCTCTCGGCCGATCTGGCAGACCGGGCCGAGAGTTTCTGCCGCCAGTATTTCCCCGAGGGGTGCAAGCAGGGCAACTATTGGCAGGTTGGCGATACCTCTGGCTCCAAGGGGCAGAGCCTCGCCATCCGGCTCCACGCGCAGGGTGGGCGCAAGGCCGGGTTCTGGACCGATTACGCGACGGGGCAATATGGCGACCTGATTGACCTGCTGCAGGAACGGCTTGGGTCGGTCACGCTGAAGGAAACGCTGAGGGAGGCCCGGTCCTTCCTCGGCGAGGCCCCCTGCCCCGCCTTACCTCGTGAAACCCAAAGGGCTGAGCGCCCGGATGCAGCCCCCAGCAAACGCATCGCTCAGGCGCGCAAACTCTTTGCCGCAGGCAAGCCGGTGTTTGGCACCTTGGCCGCCACCTATCTGCAGGGGCGCGGGATAACACAGCTTGGACCTGCCCTGCGCTATCACCCCCGGGTTTTTTTGTGGCAAGGCGAGGACGACTCCGATCTGCCGCAAAAGGCCCCTGCCCTGCTCGCGAAGATCACCGATAATCGGGGCCAGATCACCGGATGCGCAAGGGTCTATCTCGACCCGTCCACCGGCGGTCTGGCCGCGATCGAGAGCCCGAAACGGATCCTCGGGCAGCTGCATGGCCATGCCATCCGGTTCTGGTCTGGCACGAGCCGCAACGATCTCATCGTCGGCGAAGGTCTCGAGAATACCCTCTCGGTCGGCACGGCTCTCCCGGAGTTCGACCTCGCCTCCTGTCTCACCGCCACCCATCTCGGCCTCTTCATCCCGCCGCCGAGGATCAAGCGCATCTGGATCGCGCGGGACAATGACGAAGTTGGACGGAGCGCATCAAAGAGATTGCGTAACCAACTGGAGTCGCAAGGAATTACCTGTGGTGAACTCGTATCGCATTTGGGCGATTTCAACGACGATCTGAGGGCCTTTGGCAAGGATGTGCTGCGCCGGTCCCTGCTCGAGGCCATGAAAGAGCAAGGTCTGGAGATCGAGGACGGGTGAGCGCCAGCCTCCTCTCGTGGTGACTGAGGGGGCAAAGGTTCCGCTGGTTCGATCTGATCCCGTTTGGAAAAGGGGAGCGATGGACCGGCGGGTCGGAGCAGAGTGCTCCTCGCCCGGGCAGCAATGCGCCCCGAACCAGAAAATTCCCCTGCCCCACCACATGACCGTGGCGGGGCATTCCTCGCGGAACAATTTTCCGGCCCGCGGCGCATTCTCCGCTGCGCTCCGATCCTCACGGATGCGGCCCGGTCGCCGCCGGTCCTGTTATCGCCCCATCCAAATCGGGTCAGATCAAACAGAGGAACCAGACCATGCCCCATCAGACATACATCCAAGAGGAAACCGGCGTGACCTCCGCCATCCTCGACCACCTCGCACTTCATGGCGCAACGCCAGGCCCCGGCGAGACCGATCATCGCCCCCTGCCCCAGCCCGACGAGGTCGAGCTTGCCATGGCGACCCTCTTTGACACCACCATCGGCCTCCTCACCGGCAGCCAGTTGGAAGACAATCTCGAAGAGATGCTTTGGTCCCTGACCTCGATCTTCCATCGTCGGCTGACCCATATCCAGAAGCTCCTCGACGACAACGAGTTCGAGGTTCGGGAAAGTCTGGCCATCCAGGACGGCTCCGAGGTCGCCTCGGTCGAGCTCGAGCGCCACCAGATGATCGGGCTCAAGCTCTGGGACCATCGCGACGCCTTCGAGCAGATGCGCGATCTGGCCGTGGACCACTTCTCGGCCGCCACCGGGTCGCCCTGGCTGCCCCGCACCGGGTCCAAGGTCTCGCATCGCGGTCTCACCTCCGCCGTGGTGGACAGCCGGGCCTATCTATCGGCCAAGCGGCGCAAGGAGACAGAGGTCCACTGCCCCGAAGGCACGCGGATCGCCTTCTCGGGCGGGGATTATCACGCCTACGATCTGATCTGGTCCGTCCTCGACGCCACCCACGCCAAATATCCCGACATGGTGCTCCTGCACGGCGGTACGCCCAAAGGTGCAGAAATGATCGCGGCCCGCTGGGCAGATACCCGTGGGGTCACCCAGGTGGTTTTCAAACCCGACTGGAAGAGCCACGGCAAGGCCGCTCCCTTCAAGCGCAACGACAAGATGCTCGAGACCATGCCCCAAGGGCTGATCGCAACCCCCGGTTCTGGCATCACCGAGAACATCGTCGACAAGGCCCGCAAGCTCGGGATCCGCATCAAGAGGATCGGGGCTTAGGCCCCGGTTCTTCCATAGCAACAGAAGCAACAGACGGGCGCCTTGCGCGGTCCCGCTCGATCAGTTCGCTGAGGGGCCCAGTACTGCGAGATTTGGTCTGTCAGACTGCCGAGGGTGTGGATGACCATTTCTAGCTGGTCGCTGTCGCGGGACTTCCCGAAGCCTCGTGACGCTCACGTCGTCCCGCGATCAGCGGGATATTCGCCGAGAGGCA
The DNA here is from genome assembly GCF_028807335.1 of Sulfitobacter sp. PR48. Lineage (NCBI taxonomy): Bacteria > Pseudomonadati > Pseudomonadota > Alphaproteobacteria > Rhodobacterales > Roseobacteraceae > Sulfitobacter > Sulfitobacter sp. PR48. The sequence continues at coordinate 7,788 of NZ_JARAMM010000032.1, forward strand.
CCCCATGTCGGCGAGAAAACTGACGAGGCCGACGATCGTCTTGAACACGCGCAATTTGAAGACGCTGCGGCTCGTGACAAGCATTTTAGCATCCTGGCCGTCCACCGCTACCGCGTACACGACCCAGGAGCCGTACCAGCTGTTATGGCGTTTCTCTGCGGTTTGTTTGCAGGATACCTCGATGAGGTAGCCTTTCGAGAGCAGATCGCGCAGGCCATCCTCGGTAATCACATTCGGGGTAGCGCCGTCCAACCGCTTATCCTCTTCACATATGCTGACACGCAACGGGACTGGAGCGGGGCCGGCATTTGCCTCGGTTCCGAGTCGCAAGCGTGCGTTTGCTGAATTTCGCGATGGCATACGAGACATCCCTGAAGTTCGCAACGCACCGGGGATTGCAGCAGTCGGGAAACGGTGCGCATGTATTCGTGCTGGCTTTTATCACCTTCAACCGGCCAGACCACTTTCTGCTTGAGGCCCCGGCAAACCGGTCCAAGGAACCGAACGGAGTCCGGTGTCGAGTTCCCACAGGTCGCGGAGCGTATCGAAGGATCAGACATGACTGGGCAAGGAGTGCCTCGACGTTCTTGGCTGTCGGCAGTTCATTACCTTCATTCGTGGCCACCGCGCTTCTCCCGATGTCTGAGTTGCATGACATGCTGGTCGCAGCTGTCGACCCGTCCACAAGGGTTGTCACCGATCTTTTTCCCCTGACCCTGCAGGTCATTCCTCGCGGACCAAAAAGACCGGCGCCTGCCCCTCTCCAGCTTACGCTCCGCCTTCGGTGTGGCCGGGCCTTGGCCAGCTGCAAGGTGACCATCATTGCAACGCAAACAAGGAGAAGAGCAATGACCACGAACTGCATCAAATTCACCAGCACCGACATCCAAACCGCCAACGGCACAGGCTCCATCTCGACCCTGACCTTCGACCTCGACATCACGGTCGAACCCGTCGCGAGCACGAACCCGATGGCCCCCACGCACCGCGTCCTCGGCCGTTCCCCGCGCGGCAAGCTGGTCGAGTGCGGCGGCATCTGGAAGAAGCAGAACAAGGAGACCGGCGCCGACTACTACACGCTGACCATCCGCGATCATGGCTTCAACGCCAACCTCGGCAAGGCCGCGAACCAGGACGATCTGTCCCTGCAGGCGATCATCCCCTGGGGGCCCAAAGACGCCGCCTAAGCGAAGGTTTGGCAGGGGTTCGCCTCTGCCAACCCGTTTACAGCTGTAAACTCCAGAATAAGTCCGGTCCGTGCATGTAGTCTCTTCGTGCTTCAGTAGACACTATATAGAGGAAAATTCTTGACTTAGCGCCGTGAATCACGGCTTTTATCCCCAAGTGGCGTGAAAAAGGCCATATTTTCGAATTTGGGGCAACTAGATGATTCCTGTGACACCACTGGCAAACGAGAAGCCTTCAGCGCTCGCGACAGAAATTTCCGAGCGGTTGAACGCCGCCATCCGGGAGCATCTTCTTTCAGCTTTTGCCCCAGATAGCACCAAAACGCTACGGTCTTTTTCGGCACCTGAGGCGGCAGAACTTCTTGGGGTCTCCGGTCAGTTCATGCGAAAGGTGCACTCAGAGGGAACGATCCCAGAGCCCGAGGATATTCGTGGAGGGCGGCGCTATTACACGGCGCAAGAGATTTGGGATGCACGCGAGATCCTAGAGAAGTCATCACGCAAGAAAGGACGGTATCTGCCGCGTCGGTCTGGTGATGAGAAACTGCAAATATGGCAGTTGATGAACTTCAAGGGCGGCTCGAGCAAGAGCACCACGAGTATCCATCTTGCGCATTATTTCGCGCTACGCGGCTATCGAGTGTTGGTCGTTGACCTTGACCCTCAAGGATCACTCACGTCCATGTGCGGCATCAGCCCGGAAATCGAGTTTGATGGGCTGACTGTATATGACGCGATCCGCTACGACGATCCGGTCAGCATGGCCGATGTCGTTGTTCCCACTTACTTCCCGGGGCTTTCTATTGCGCCGTCGCGCCTAATGCTGTCTGAGTTCGAGACTGAATCTGCAGTCCATTCGAACCCTGACCAGCCGTTCTTTACGCGGATCCGAAATGCATTGTCCCAAGTTGAGGATGATTTCGACCTTGTCTTGATGGACAGTCCGCCCCAGTTGGGCTTCTTGACGATCGCTGGAATGGCCGCAGCGAGTTCTCTGATTGTACCTCTAACTCCCTCGATGTTGGATGTTTCGTCGACCGCTCAGTTCCTCGAACTCGCCGGGGCCTACATGGGGGTAATCGAGGATGCAGGCGCGACGCTGCAGTATGATCACTTCAAATTCCTGATCACTCGGGATGAGCCGACGGATGTTCCCTCACAGCAGCTGACCTCGTTTATGCGTGCGCTTTTCCAAGACCGCGTCATGTCTGCGACCGCTCTCAAGAGCACTGCAATCAGTGACGCGACCATGCTCAAGCAGTCCATCTATGAGGTTGTGCGCTCGGAAATGACCCGAGCGACCTACGATCGTGCGAAAGGCTCAATGGATGCTGTGGGACAGGAAGTGGAAGTCATGATCCACCAATCATGGGGACGTAAATAATGGCTAGGAAATCCCTTCGAGATATGTCGGGCATCGCGAATACCATCGCGCGTTCCAGCAGCACTTCGGCCGAGAGGGTCCCCAAGACGAGCGCGCCTGCGTTAGGGGCTCTTCAGGGGTCACTTGCGTCTATCCGCGAGATCGATCCTGGTCTGATCGACGATTGGGGTCCCCAGGATCGGTTGGATGAGTTTACAGCTGTAAACGCCGAGGATGACGATGAGGGTTTTGAGGCGCTCAAAAACAGCATCCGTGAAGGCGGTCAACAGGTGCCAATCCTTGTTCGGCGCTCCAAAGCTGCCGAGCGGCGCTTCGAAGCGATTTATGGTCGCCGCAGATTAAAAGCTTGCCGGGAGCTCGGGATTAAAGTCCGTGCCAACGTTCAGGATGTCGATGACGCCACGGCCTTGTTGGCCAAAGGGCTGGAAAATGCGGCGCGTCGCAACCTCTCGTTTTATGAAAAGGCGCGCTTTGCTGAAGCTATCCAAGCCGCGGGGCACGAAAGCGCGACGGTGCGCCAAGTTTTGAATCTTTCTGCATCAGGCCATTCGCACCTGACGAAGGTGACGCAGAATGTCCCGTCCAGAGTCGGAGACCTGATTGGTTCGGCACCCAAGTCCGGCCGGCCGAGGTGGACGGACTTGGCCGAGCTGTTCCTCGAGCGGAAGCTTACGGAGAAGATCGCGCTCAATTTGCTGGCCAAAACTAGCACCTCATCGACGTCTGATGAGCGGTTGGAAGCGCTGATCAAGGAAGCAAGCAAGCGCGGAACGAAAGTGTCCAGCGGTACTCGTGAGATTACGCCGATGGATGGCGTTGTCATCAAAGCAAGCCGAGGGAGCGTGTCTCTTTCGGTGAAGAAGTCCGGCACAAGTGCCGAGTTCGCAAGCTGGCTTGAGAGCAACCTCGAGGACATCATCAAGAGATCCTACACCGAATTTACAGATGTAAACTCGGAGGATGACAAGTGAGGACGAGCAGAAAGGAGGAAAGGTAAACAAAGAAAACCCCCGAAACCGAAGCTTCGAGGGCTGCTGCGCAGAGCGCAATTCTTAGATTAGACACCTAGAATCTAGCAGCCAGCGAATCGCCATACAAGAGAAAACGCTTCTGAGCGAACGGGATTTCTTTGTCTGCTGACAAAGTATGGAAAAATTCAGTGGTGCTCCGTCTGGAGCGACTGAGGCAGGCACGCCTCAGCACGAGAGAGGTATGTCCATCGCATGGCAGCCCTCCGGTTGGCGCAAAGCCTCAGCAGGTCTCGCTGCCGCAGAGCAGCTTGCCCAAGCCGGTGAACAGGTAGCTATACCCAAAACACGGGCGTTCGTCGCCGTGAAGCGGGTAGGAGCCTACATTGGCCTCAAGGCCGGAGACATGATGCTCCTCGACACGCTCGGGGCCTTTACCCAAGCCCAGGACTGGGAGGAGGGCCAGCGCCCGATCGTCTGGGCGTCGAACGCCTATCTGATGGAGCAGACCGGGTTCTCGCTCTCCGCGCTCAAGCGCCATGCACGGCGACTGGCCGAGATCGGCGTGATCTCCTTCCAGGACAGCCCAAACGGCAAGCGGTGGGGCCGCAGAGACGCCGAGGGACGCATCGTCGAGGCCTATGGCTTCGATCTGTCGCCGCTTTCAGCCCGTGTCGATGAGTTCGAGGAGCTTCATGCCGATTTGCAGGCCGAGCGCGAGCTCTGCCAACGCCTGAAGCGTCAGATCACCGTGGCACGCCGCATGATCCGCGCGCGGATCGAGGCAGCCGTCAGCAGCGCGCTGCGCGGGCCCTGGACGCAGTTCACGGGGCTCTTCGAGGAGCTTCTGGACCGACTTCCGCGCCGTCATGAAGCTTCAGAGCAGTTGGAGCGGCTATTGGCATGGTTCAAGGAACTCCAAGAACGGGTCGAGGCGGCTTATCTTAAGGCGACTGTTGCGACAAAACCTGTGGAAAACACCGATGATAAACACGCCCAAGTCACGAAGAAGACTCAAGAAATGAACCCCAGGGGGGTCATTTCCGAACCTCATATACTAATTACAAACCAACTTAATCCTGTAACTAGTAATTCCTCTGAAAAAGAGGAAGCGGCGGGTGTGGTGCCCAATGCGCCACCCGAAGAGCGGGTCGATAGGGAGCTGGAAGACTGGGTTGCCGAGGTGCGCAAGAAGCGCACAGCGCTCGATCTGCCGACAATCATGCAGGCCTGCCCAGAATTTGCGTCCTGGGCGCGGAATTTGGGTGGATTCCTGAAGGATTGGGGCGATCTGCACCGGGTTGCCGGTCAACTCAGGCCGATGATCGGGATCTCTGAGCATGCCTGGAACGTGGCGCAGGACCGAATGGGCACCCAGGTGGCCACGGCCGCGTTTGCCCTCGTCTTCGAGAAGCACAGTGCGGGCGAGGTTGCCTCGCCGGGCGGCTATCTGCGGGGCATGGTCGAGAAGGCCGGGGCAGGGGAGCTGCATCTCGAGCGCAGCTTCTATGGTAGGCTCAGTGGGCAGGCGGCGTGATAGGGCAGGGGCTCAGAGACCGGCGGCTTTGGTCAGGTTTACCCGGAACCTGTCGCGGCGCCGCTGATAGCGGCGGGTCATCTCGGCCGAGGCGTGGCCAAGCTGCTTCTGGACGTAGCGCTCGTCGACTTCGGCGGAGCTGGCGAGACCGGCGCGCAACGAATGGCCGGAGAACAGCGCCAGGCGGTCTTTCTCAGGCAGGTCCGACCGGATGCCGGCGCCCAGAACCGTGCGCTTGATCAGGCGCGCGACATGCTTGTCGTTCAACCTGGTTTCTGAGGCGCGTTTGCCATCGCGTGAGGTGCCGACGAAGATTGGACCGAAGTCGATCTTGGCGAAGTGCAGCCATTGTTCGAGCGCATGCACGGGGCAGGTTTGATCCTTCGAGCCGCGTCCGATCTCGACCTCACGCCAGCCGGTCTTGGCATTGAGGGTGAGCAGGGCGCCCTTGTCGAAGATCTCGATCCAGCCGCCCGAGTCCGGCGTGTCGTCCTTGTGCACGTCGAGGCTGACAATTTCTGAGCGTCGGAGGCCCCCAGCATAGCCGAGGAGCAGGATGGCCCGGTCTCGCAGACCGCGCAGGTCGTAAGGCAAGGTAGCGACCATCGCGAGGATGTCCTCGGCCAGGATCGCTTCCTTTTGCACCGGCGGACGGGCGTGTTTGCGTTTGATCCCGGCCAGCACGGTGGCGATATAGCGGTTCTTGCGATCGAGGGCAAAGCCGCGCTGCGCATAGTTCCAGGCGAGGCCCGACAGGCGGCGGTCGATGGTGCTGACCGATAGGGCAGGGGAGGGGCCCGTTCCGGACGCCAGGTCCGCAAGGTAGAGCCCGATCATTTCGGGCGACGGGGGCAGAGTCTCCGCGCCCTTCTTCCGGCACCAGCGCGCGAAATGCGCCCAGTCTTTCGCATAGGCCTTCAGCGTATTGTCCGAGGCCGCGGCGCGCGCATAGTCGCGCGCGGTATCCACCAGCCGATCGAGCGTGCCTGAACCAGCCACAAAGGAAGGAAGGCTCAAAGCCTCGCTGCTGGGATGATCTCTCTCGTTGTTCTCGCTGACCGAAGGCCCATTTGGCGGCTTTGAGATCGATTTCTCGTTGTTTTCTGACATGTCGCTGAGCATATTCTTTGGTGTCCGATAATGCAAACTTATTGGACATAATAGCATCCATCAAGGTGCGGCGGTTTGTTGAAAATTTTCTGGATGAAAGCGCCGCCAGAGACTAGTGTTGTGGCATGACCTATCAGCCCGCCACCATCTCCGACGACCTGAGCACCCTACCGCAGCTGCCGGGTTGGGTCACCTCCGGTCGTGTCGAAACCCTTGAAACTGTGGCGTTTCGGTCGGGGGCGGCGCTGACAGTACTCGACCAGCTGGTCTCCGATCCTAGGCATGGCGTGCCGGTGAAACTGCTCGCCAACCGGCTGGCGCTGAGCGCGGCGACCGCCACCTCGAAAGTTGAAGGCCGCTTGGCGCGGGCGGCTGATATCCGCGACGCCTACCATTTGACGCCACCGGGCGAGGCGCGGGGACCCGACGGCGATCTGTTGGCGTTATGGCGCGAAGGCGTCCGGCTTCGGGCAGGTCGGACGGGCGTGATCGCCGACCTCATTGGTGCGGACTTCGCGGGCGAGGTGGGTGCTTGGCTTGACGTGGGATTGGAACGCGCACGGACCCATGGTCCGTTGTCGGGTTGCGTCGCAGCCCTGCGCGCTGTGCTCGACACCGATGACCGAGCGGAGCGGGTCGCCTGCGCGCTGTCTGATATCGTCCTGGCGCGGACGCTGAACTGGAAGGCGATGCTGCCGGTTTCGGCGCAGCGTCTCACCAAGACCGTGCTGCGCGATCTGGCGGCGGGTGAGCAGGGGGCCGAGCTGGCGCTTCAGATCCGGATCCTCGAGACCATCGAGGAGACGGTTCGACTGGCGCGCGATCTTGCCCGCCGCGCCGAGGCCCTTCGCGCAGTGGCGCCGAAACTGCGAGCAAAAGGATCGGACGCGGCCGTCGATCTGTTCCTGACCGAGGATGCGGTGGCACCGGCCTCGATGCTGTCGCCGCGCGTTCGTGGAACGTCGATCCCCATGACCGACCGGGCCGCGCGGCGGTTTTGCGACCGGCTGGTCGAGCTGGGCGTGGCGCGGGAACTGACCGGGCGACCGACCTTCCGGCTCTACGGGATCGCACCATGACGGTCGCGACAAGGAAACGGAAACCTGCAAAGGAGGGCGGCGCCGTCTTTGACCGGGAACTGGACGACCTGCCATCGGAGTTGCGCTGGCGCGAATGGATGGGGCGGATCGAGGCGGTGCTCTTCGCCAGCGCTTCGCCGGTCGGGCGTGATGACCTGGCGCGCGTCGTGGGGCAGGGGGCCTCGGTCGAGATGTTGGTCGACGATATCCAGGCCGAGTTGACCGGCCGCCCTTACGAGCTGGTACAGGTAGCCGGCGGGTGGATGTTCCGGACCAGGGCCCAGTTCGCGGACGCGATCAAGGCCGCCGCTGATCTTGGTGAGCAGTCGTTGGCCTTCACCGAATTGGAGATGGGCGTGCTCTGCGCCATCGCCTATCACCAGCCGATCGACCGTGCGGGGCTGGCCGACATCTTCGGCAAGGAGGTCAGCCGCGATCTGCTGGCCCGGCTGCGCTACAAGGACCTAATCGCGAGCGGGCCGCGGTCGCCGAGACCCGGTGCGCCGCATACCTTCGTGACAACAGAGACCTTCCTAGTGACGTTCGATCTGCAGAGCTTGCGGGATTTGCCGTACATCGAGATCACATCTGACCTAAAGCACGAAAGCGGTTCACCTTCGCAAACTCAGGACAAGACCAGGTGAGTGATACAGTCTTTTGGTCATGGCAGAACGACCTGCCCGCAAGCATCAATCGGCAGTTTCTCCGAAATGCTCTCGAGGTCGCCGTCGATAGGGTGAGCGATCTACTCGATGTCGAGGATGCGCCACGGATCAACTTGGATCATGACACTAGGTCGACACCGGGTATGGCTGACATAAGTCAGACGATTTTCAAAAAGATCACCGACTGCGCTGTCATGGTTGCGGACGTCACACCAATCGCCAAGACCGAGAGCGGCAAGGCCCTTCCCAATCCGAACGTCATGGTCGAGCTCGGCTTCGCCCTCAAAACTTTGGGTTTTGGCAGAATAATTGCCGTTTTGAATACTGCGGGCGGGATTTCGGTCGAAGATCTGCCGTTCGATATACGACATCGACGCATTCTGACATACGAACTGGAAGAGGGTGCAAGCAAGGCAATCCGCCGCGAGGTCAGAAGGGCGCTTACTGACGACCTGACTGCCGCCATCCGGACGAACGTGGAAGGTGTTCGCGGTGAACGACGCGCCGCAGTTCCGATCGAGGGAGTTGCCAGCGACCCGCAGTCGCCAGGCCTTTGGCTGGCAGAATGGCCCTTAGCCCATGAGGACACCTTTGATGAGGAACTCAGCGTGCGTCCTCGGCAGCTGTCGCGCGCGTGGCTTCGTATCATTCCCGAAGGGTATCCAAACGGTTTTCCGTCAATCACGTCGGTTGAGCATTTGTCTGACGGCTTGAGGTTAAGAGCTCCCTCGGCCGGAGCGGGGGGTGGGAATTTTGGCGTCTGTGAGCAGGGGTTTATTACCTACTGGCTTGCTGGTCGCGATGAGGACGGGACATGTAAGGCCCGAAACCTTGCGGCCTATCTGGAGGAAACCGGTGAGGTCTGGATGTCTGACGGAACGGCGTTCGAGCAGGATCAGGGCAAGACTTACATCTCGTATGCACGTTTGCTTTCGAACTGGGCAAAAGGTTTTGAGAGTGGCTCAGCCTGTCTTGATGCGCTCGGAGCCTCCGGTCGCCGACGAGTGATCTTGGGAATCGAGGGTATGAAGGGTTCGCTCTGGAGGGTTCAACAGGGATATAGGCCCATGAGGTCTCGTAAGGCGGGGATCCTATGTGATGAGACGCGTACCAACTGGACTTCAGATAATCGTATCGAATTCTTGCATGGTGCCTGGAATGAGCTTCTGGACGCATTCGGCCATCAGCTCATGGATGCCGAAGAATTCAGGCGCTACCGCGAGGTCCGGCTGCGCAACTGAGAGTACATAACTCGCTCCCTGTCTCTCTGTGAGAATGTTTTCGGGTAGGGACTTAGCCGAGGAGGATCGCTCCAGTGAGTTAGAGGATGGTGCCTTTCAATCGGTCGGGGCTCCTCTTTCAGATGGTCGGCGTTCAAGCCTCCAGCCGGCCGCCAACACACTTTCAATTAGTCGAATCTTGACTTTCAATCGGTCGTGTGTGTACTTTCAACCGGTCGAAAGGAGCCGCACGCCTATGTATCCTAGATTTGCCAAGGCCAGGGTGGAAGAAGCACTGTCAGACACACGTGTGGTTCTCATATCGGGGCCGCGTCAGTCCGGCAAAACGACTCTTGCGACCGAAATCGCGTCGGACAAGATCCCGTTTCTGACACTGGACGATGCCAACGTTTTGCGGTCGGCGATCGATGATCCGGTCGGGTTCGTTCGCGGATTGGACCGCGCCGTCATTGATGAGGTTCAACGTGCGCCCGACCTTCTGCTAGCCATCAAAAATCTAGTCGATGACGACAAGACACCGGGCAGGTTCCTCCTAACGGGCTCGGCCAACCTGATGACCATACCAAAAGTGGCGGACTCTCTCGCGGGTCGCATGGAGGTCGTTCGGCTATTCCCTCTATCGCAGGCGGAGATCTTTGGGACAAAAACGAGATTTATTGATCAGGCCTTTGCGGGACAAACGCCAAAAACCGGTAAAATGATTGTCGGGGACGACCTTATAGAAAACGTCCTTTCGGGCGGTTATCCCGAAGCACTTGGTCGCGCTCGATGGTCGCGAAAGCAGGATTGGTATCACGGCTATCTCGATGCGATCGTCCAACGAGATGTCCGAGACGTCGCACAGATCGAACAACTTGCCATCATGCCAAAACTGATGTCGGCGCTTGCCGAGCACGCGGGGCAGTTGGTCAACTACACCAGGATCGGGGCGGGCCTCGACCTAAACCATGTCACCACGCAGAAATATGTGAGCGTCTTCGAGAGCCTCTATCTCGTTCACACGCTCCAGCCTTGGTTCACAAATCGCCTGAAACGTCTCACAAAGTCGCCGAAACTACACTTTCTCGATGCGGGGCTCCTTGCTGCGATGCGGGATATCTCGCCGGACGTAGTCAGTAAGGACAAAACGAGTTTTGGCGCGATTCTGGAGACCTTCGTTTTCAGCGAACTGCGAAAGATCGCCAGTTGGAGCGAACAGAGATGCACGTTTTCTCACTTCCGGGACAAGGACAAGAACGAGGTCGACATCGTGTTGGAGAACCGTCGAGGCGAAGTGGTCGGGATCGAAGTGAAATCTTCCGCCACCGTTGCGGCGGCGGATTTTTCGGGAATGCGTAAACTGGCGGACGCTTGCGGCGAGAAGTTCGTCCAAGGCATGGTGCTCTATGATCACGACAAGGTAGTCCCATTCGGCGAGAAGATGTTCGCGGCCCCGCTGTCATGCCTGTGGGGTAGCCAATGAACCTTGTTGAGGAACAATGCGTCGAGGATCTCGCGGATCTGCTCTACAACTTCCTTCCGGGGAGCGGTAACACCCGGACCGCATTCCCTTTGGCAGCGGCGAAGGTCCAATGCGAGGACTTCTGGGTTGGCGGTAGCAAGCGTCCGGCGATCGTCCAGCTGTTATCATCAACATTAGGTCAGAGAAGGCACAAATTGAGCCCGCTGCTGCTGTCGATCGTAAGGCAATCGATAACTTGGCGAAGAGGCAAGGGAGAGCCGCTCACCCGTGCAGAAGTGGGCGCGTTGAACGTGCTCCTCCTCCGTTTGTCACTAAAGGTTCCCGAGCTGAACGATCCCGCGTTCCTTGAATCCTTGCCGGGAGACTTGCCCGAGTCGGATGTGAGCCCGAAACCGAAGACAGCAACGGTGTCGGACGAACAGGCCAAGACGTTATCAGACCGTCTGATCGGTCTCTTCGAACATGCCCCACAGCGTCGTGGGTATGAGTATGAACGATTTCTCACCGAACTTTTTGCCGCATATGGGCTTACGCCGCGATCACCTTTCAAACTTACGGGCGAACAGATTGACGGAAGCTTCAAGCTGCACGGTGAGACCTATCTCGTCGAAGCCAAATGGCAGGCCGGTCTCACGGGGCAGGCCGAATTGTTGACCTTTTCCGGGAAGGTCTCGGGCAAGGCGACGTGGACGCGGGGCCTCTTCATCAGTAACTCTGGGTTTTCAGAAGATGGCCTTAAGGCCTTCAGGACTGGTAGGCGTACTAACATCATTTGTGCTGATGGCCTCGACCTACATCAGGTCGTCCATAACCGTCTCTCGTTGATCGATATTCTTGACGAAAAGCTGCGCCGGGCGGCCGAGACCAACCAGGCATTCGTCCCCGTTCGGGATTTGCTGCCATGAGATCAAACCAAAAAGGGATTGGCCAAGGGGGCGCGAAAAGATGCTGGGGCAGGGCATGGCGAGCCGGGCAAGACAGAAGTTGCGCGAAAGAGAAAGTATTGAGACCTTAAAATTTTACGGAAAAGAACTTCCATGATCATACCTGACAATGAGACCGCCGTTGACTTGATATACTCCGAGGCCGTTTCGGCCACGGTCGCGAAAGTGATCAGAGACTCGGGGACTGAACCTCTCACGGTCGGTGTCCATGGGGATTGGGGCGCGGGAAAGTCGAGCGTGTTGCTCATGCTGGAGGAAGCATTTTCAGAGGATGATCGGACATCAGTCGTTCGGTTTAACGGTTGGCTCTTCCAGGGCCTCGAAGACGCAAAGACCGTTGTCATCGAAACGATCGTAGAACAATTGTTGCGGGATAGGGCGCTCACAACAAAGCTGAAGGACGCATCAAAGAAGCTGCTGAAACGCGTCGATCTGATGAAGGTCGCATCCAAGGCCGGCGGCCTCGCACTTACCGGTCTCACAGGTATTCCGTCGCTGGACATGCTCGGTGGACTTATGGAACAGGGCAAGAAACTCCTCGCCGACAGTTCCGAAATTACCCTCGGCGACATGACAGGGTACGTCAGAAACGTCACGGATTGCCTCAACGACCCTGATGCCGAAACCCTACCGGCCCACATTCATGCGTTCAGGTCAGAATTCGAGGAGCTTCTCACGGCGGCCGACATTGATCGTCTCGTCGTTGTCGTGGACGATCTGGACAGATGCCTTCCCGCTACCGCCATCGAGACGCTTGAGGCGATCCGGCTGTTTCTTTTTGTACCGGGTGCAGCCTTTGTCATTGCCGCCGACGAGGGGATGATCGAATACGCCGTCAGGTCCCATTTCCCTGATTTGCCGCTGTCGTCCGGTGTCGCGTAGCCCTTAATTGTGAGATGAGAAATCCAACGAAATCAACGGCCTTGCTTTGCCCTTAAATATGATATTTTGCCTTTAAA
>NZ_JARAMM010000033.1:0-20173 GCF_028807335.1 Sulfitobacter sp. PR48
CCCTGTGGATATATTGCAATTAAGGGTACAGAATCTGCCGAAAACGCTTCCAATCCGCAGAATCTGATTAATTAGGGTACAGTGACACCAGGGACGCGGCGTTACACCCCGCCGGAAACTGGTGCCGACCATCGCCCTTGCGCCATGGATCAACAGCGTTCGCAGATAACGATCGCCGCCCTTGCTGATCCGTCCGATGCGTTCTCAATTTCCACTCGCTGACATGCGCGGTGTAAGGCCCACCACGCCGCGAAGTGGCGTGCAGACTCGAATTGCGAGGCATGTCCCACCGCGGCGATCAGTGCCGTCGCCGTCAGCGGACCGACGCCTGGCGCCGTGGCGAGACGCTGGCTCGCCTCGCTTGACCTGTGCCAGGCGAGGATCTCGCGGTCGGCGGCATCGAGCTTCGCCGTCAGTGCATCCAGGTGTTCAAACAGCGCGTCGAGAGCGGCCCGAGCTTCGCGCGGCAGAACCTTTTCGTTGGCACCCTCCATGTCCCGCCGGAGGACGCCAACACGACAGATGCCTTTCGCAGCGACAATCCCAAACTCGCTGAGAAGCTCTCGCGCCGAGTTCACGCTGGCCGTCCGCTGCCGCACGACGTCCGACCGACAGCTTCGCATATCGCCTCCGCCGCGTCCTTCTTGTTCCACTTTACGTAGGGCTTCGCATATTGCGGCGGTATCAGCCGGACGTCGTGCCCCAGCTCAACCAGTTCGCGCGCCCAGTGGTGCGCGCTCGAGCATGCCTCCATCCCGACAAGGCAGGGCGGCAATGCTTCGAAGAAGGCCAGCAGGCCCTGACGCCGTATGCGCCGCTTGAGGATGGGATGTCCGGCGGCATCGACGCCGTGGACCTGGAAAATCGACTTTGCAAGATCGAGACCGATAGTAGTGACAGACATGGCTGGCTCCTGGTTGATTGCGCCGACCAGCCTACGTCGCAACGCTGCCGAAGAGGTGGTCCATGCCATCAAATGGCTGATCGCCAGCCGGTACATGATGGTCGAAGCCTTCGCCCAGATCGACAAAGAGGAGATCGACCCCATTCTCAGCGATACAGCGAAAGTCGCCTGATCATGCCCTCAGGCCATCCGGGAAATTACACCAGTTTGACGGACGTGGCCCGCCACCGCCTAGGGATCGTTTATGCGGGTCGGAGAGGCCAGTTAGACGGCCGCTTCAGATCGTCCGCCCGCCATCGACTTCAAGGATCACCCCGGTGATGAACTGCGCGTCTTCCGAGGCCAGATAAAGCGCCGCGCCCGCGACATCCTCGGGGGTGCAGAAGCGCCCCAGGGGGATCGTCGCCAGGAACGCGGCACGGTTATCCGGCGTGTCCGGCTTACCAAGGAAGCTTTCCAGAAGTCCGGTGGCCCCCACCACGGGCGCGATACCACAAACGCGGATCCTGTCTGGTGCCAGTTCCACCGCCAGCGAGCGGGTCATTAAGTTCACCGCCCCCTTGCTAGCATTGTACCAAGTCAGCCCCGGTCGGGGCCTGATACCCGCTACAGAGCCGACATTGATCATGATCCCGCCGCCCTGGCCGCGCCACCGCGGCACCATCGCCTTGGTTACGTGGAAGATCGACAGGACGTTGATGTCAAAGATCTTACGGAAAGTATCCTCATCCGTCTCCATCAGCGGCGCGTTGCGGTTGGTCCAGCCCGCGTTGTTAATCACGATATGGGGACAGCCCAACACCTCTTCGGTCCGCGCGATCGCCGCCTCGACCTGATCGGCATTTGACACATCGCAAGCCACCGCCGCGGAATTGCCGATCTCTGCCGCGACGGCCTCGGCCCCCGCATGGTTCAGATCCGCGATCATAACCTTTGCGCCCTCGCGCACGAAGGCCTCAGCCATGCCCCGACCAAAGCCCGATGCTGCTCCCGTGATCAGGGCTACCTTGCCTGCCAGACGCATCATGTCGCGGCAGCCGTTGGGCCGTGCTGAAGTGTCGTTCATGATAGTCCTCCCTTACCAATGCGGCTAGGTACGCCCGTTCCCGCCCGACGGGCAACTGAATATATCTGGGGCAAGACGGAGAAAATGTATCGCAGGTACAGGACGGCTGAGGTCGGCGTTTCACCCGCATGGGGGCGGCGATGATGTAGCCTCCCGCCGCCGGGGGAGTCGCGCGGGAAGGCTTTGAACGGATGATCGCAGAAGTTTGTCCGTGCAAGGTTAGCGCTGGCGCAGCACGCGAGGTGTCCCCTTTCGCACGCAAAAGCAGAGACTGGAAGAAACACGTAGAAATATGCCGCGTTTTCGACATTATGCTGATCGACCAGGAAAGGATCTATTCGCCGCGCGACGGCAACGACCGGCTGCTTCTGGGTCTGAAGGGCGGTCTGAACGAATAAGAGCTTGATCTTCTGCGGCAGAGATCCCTTGCCGCACGCCGCGAGAAAGCGCGGCGCGGGGAGCTTGTCGTTGACGCGCCCGTCGACTTCGTGAAGGCAGGCGACCGGCTCGAGAAAGACCCGGATCGCCGCGTGAAAAAGGCCATAATGAACTGCTGCCGGTTTCGTGGATGTGAACAGGCATGCAATGTTGGCTCTGGCGCACATTGTGTGATGTTTTGCGCTTTTGCCCCTACATTTGGAGTCCCTGCTGAAGGGGATGAACGCCATGACAGGACGTTTCGACACCAGACTATTGCCCGAAGGGCTTCGCTCCAGCGAATACAGCTTGGACGGCGCTAACCTCTCGATTGACGCAGAGATCATTAACGCCGAGGTGATCTGTCCGGGACGCGGACAGATCACCTCGCCGCCACTGCCTTTATGTCCGGCACCTTGCGGATTCTCCATCTCATGGTCGTTCCTTAAGGCTGCGCTTGTCAGTGCATCGATTCCGCTGTGTTGCGTCGCACTGTCCCACGACGACTTTCAGCGAGAAAGTTTCAGATTGCCTCGCTTATCGTCATGGCCGCCGGACCGGTCGCTTTCAGAACCTCGTCGCCTACCTTGGTCCCGCCACGGGCGATCGTCCGACCCAGGCACTTGGACGCCGGATGCGGTTCGACGTGAGCAAGGATACCTTCCTCCGCGGGGCTGCGACGGGTGCGCGGACCATGGCTTTTGAACTGCGCGTCATCGGGATCGACAATTGGGCCTGGCGCTAGGGAAAGCGCTATGGAACGTTGGTCTGCGACCTCGAAAGGCACGCCGTCAACGATCGCTTCCGGATCGCGAGGCTGCGACCGTCGTCGCCTGGCTGCGGCGACACCCGCAGATCGAAATTGTCGTGCGAGATCGGAACGGCGGGCACCGATCAGTCGCACCGGTATCAGTGCCGCGGCGATGACGCACATGTCGGAGCCGGTCTATGCATCGGGGCCGGGGGCGCGACATTGACGCTGCCGTCGCAAACCAGCTTCTCGAGGCGGTCTCCGGGCAGGCGGTTCAGGCCGCCCTTCTGGCGGGACAGCAGACTGCCAACGCTCAGGAGACCGTCCGGCTGGCGGTCGAGAGGGAACTCGAGGAGGCTCGATACGCGGCGGAACTCGTCCGAACGCCGCCGTCAGCATGTCGATCCCGCCAAACGACATGTCGCCCGGACACTGGAAGCCCGCTGGAACGTCGCGTTGGAGCGGGTGGCCGCAGTCGAGCAGAAGCTCGGAAGCCTTGCAACAGAGATCAAGTCGAAACCTGGGATCGATCCCGCAGTTCTGATGCAGCTTGCCTCGGATCTTCCGTTCGTCTCGAACGCGGCCGGCACCGATGCCCGCGCGAGGCGGCGGCTGGTCAGTCTGCTGATCGAGGAAGTCTTGATCGACATCGACGAGAAGACGAACGAATTTCACTCGGAGTCCCGTTGATGACTCGTATCCTTAGATTCGCGATACCAAAACCAAGGTTCGCAACGTCCAGACCATAGCGTCGAAAGACCTAGTGTGCGATCTGGTCGCCGCCGGGTCTGGCACGAGGTGCAGAGCCGCAGTAAACGACCCACACCAACCCGGCTCCAACGCTAGTCGTGATGAAACCGAGCGAAGGTGGAAACCGCCTCACGCTCAGAGCGCAGAGCATTGATCTGTGCGCCCGCGTCGGCATAGCCAAGCGCGATGCCGCAGATGATTTTCTGTACGGGGTCGATGTTCAGCGCCTGACGGACGGCTGCGTGATAGGGGGCGATGGCTGCCTGCAAGCACGTCGCTAATCCCTCAGAAACCGCCGCCAGTGCCAGAGACTGCATGAAACACCCAACATCAATATAGGCGGCGGCACCCAGCCTACGGTCGACCGAAACGATCAGGCAGACTGGCGCATCGAAGAACCGGAGGTTGAGATTGTGATGAGCCAGCGCACCCTCCCGATCCCCACGCTGTACACCGATCAAGTCATACAGCTCCCAACCCAGGGCGCGCCGCCGCGACAAAAAGGGTTCGGGCCAGATCTCGGGATAGTAGGGGTATTCCAACTCGGCAGGCGGCGATGCCGCCGACTGCTGTTTCGCAATCGCATCGAGCAAACGCGCGCGGGCCGCTCCCGTTGCGACATCCAGCGTCCAGGGCTGGGTGTTGTTGCCGCTCGGGGCAAGGGATGCCGCCTCCAGAATCCTCTCGAGCAGCGCAGGTGGGACCTTGCGTCCTAGGAATGCGCGCGTGCTGCGGCGCTCGGCCAGCACCGTCCGAATGGTCTCCGAAACATTCTGCACGCAACGATCCTCCTTGGGATTTTCCCGACCTCAACGCCCCCTGAAAAGGGGTGCCCGCTTTTCCTGAAAGGCTCTGCGGCCTTCGGCACGGTCTTCCGTGTCGCGCAGAAGACCCCAGGCGAGTTCGGACATCTGCATCCATTGTGCTGGCGACAGCCCGTCGGACTGATCCATCAACATCTTGCTCATCTGGATCGCGAGCGGGCCGAGACCGGCGACCCGGCCTGCCAGGTCGGCGACCTTCCGGTCGAAGTCCTGTACCGGATAAAGCGCACTGGCCAACCCCAATTCATATGCGCGGGCGGCGGACAGGCGTTCGGCGGTGAAGGCCATATGCGCGGCAACGTGGCGAGGCAGCGCACGCAGGATTGCGCCGATGCCACCGACGCCAGGAAAGCTGCCTGTCGCGGCTTCGGGCAGGCCGAACTGGGCGTTCTCGGCGGCGACTAGCATGTCGCATTGCAGCGCAATCTCGAACCCGCCGCCAAGGCAGTAGCCCTGCACCGCGGCAATCATCGGTTTGCGGCGACGGATGCCGGAAAGGTCCATCAAGCGGATGTAAAGCCCACCCTCGGCGGATTGGTCGAGCGTATACGAATAGGCTTCCGCCACGCCAGCAGTCTGGGCGATACCGCCGATGTCGGCCCCGGCTGAAAAGGCCTTTGCGGAGGAGGTCGCCAGCACCGTGGCACGGACCGTCGGCTCGGCCTCCGCCGTCTCTATCGCAAGGCGCAGAGCTTTCAAATGCGCAATATCCAGTGCATTCAATTTCTCGGGCCGGTCCAGGGTGATGGTCGCGACGCCGTTCTCACGCGATGTCAGAATGGCCATTCTTTCGTCCCCCTCACACGCTCGGGCTCGACAGCGACCGGCCGCCGCAGACGTAGATCAGCTGGCCCGTCACATAGTCGTTCGATGGATCGGCCAGGAACAGCACCGCGCGCGCAATGTCGTCCGCCCGGCCGATCCGCTTGCGCGGCACGGAGGCGCGCAGTTTCTCCTGCACCTCGGTCGTGAAGCCCGCGAACATGGGGGTCTCGACGATCCCCGGGGCGATGGCATTCACCGTCACGCCCTTGCTCGCGAATTCCAGGGCCAGACTGCGGGTCAGACTGACCACCCCGCCCTTCGCCGCCGAATAGTTCGACTGCCCATAGCCGCCCAGCCAGGCGCGGGACGAGATGTTGACGATCCGCCCAGTCCCCTGCCCGATCATCACCGGAGCGACCGCACGGCAGGTCAGGAACTGCGACTTGAGGTTGGTGTCGATGACATCGTCCCAGTCGGCTTCTTCCATGTTGGTGATCTTCTTGTCGCGGACGATGCCCGCGTTGTTCACCAGGACGTCGATGGACCCTTGTGTCCGGTGCACTTCGGCGACGGCCTCCGTGACTTCGGCAGCCGAGGCCACATTCACCTTCATCGGCAGGATCCGCACATTGGGGAAACCGACCTCCAGTTTCGTGCGCGCCTCCTCTAAGGCCTCCGGGTTCAGGTCGAAAATCGCGACGGCACATCCCGATGCCGCCAGGGCCTCGGCGATCCCGAGGCCGATGCCCCGGGCGCCGCCCGTCACTATGGCTGTACGCATCAGGTCAGACCCCCAGCAGGTGGACAGAGGATGCCGCGTGGTCGACGCCCGCGATGCCGCCGCCCGTGCACTGGGTCAGCCCGATCTTCGCTCCATCGACCTGTCGACCGGTCGCGCGACCCTGTAGCTGCCAAGTTATTTCGACCATCTGCGCGACGCCAGTGGCCCCGAGCGGGTGCCCCTTCGCCAGCAGGCCGCCGCTCGGGTTAACCGGAACCCTGCCGCCAAGTGCAGTGTCCCCCCGGCGCAGTATGGCCGCCCCTTCGCCGGGCGCGGCCAGTTGCAGGGCTTCGTAGTAAAGCAGCTCGGCAATGGTGAACGCGTCGTGCAGTTCCACCACGTTCACGTCGGAGGGGGAGACGCCGGCTTCCTCATAGGCCTTGCGGGCTGTGCGCGCGGTGATCTCGGCGTCGAGAATGTCCTCGCAACCCAGCTCCTGGTGACCGGACTGGACAGCGGAGGCCAGAATGCGAACCGGCTTCTGACCGCCTTTCGGCTGCCTCGTCGTAAGCACCACAGCGGCCGCGCCATCTACCATCGACGGGCAGCATTGCAGCAGGGTCAGAGGCTCTGCCACGGGGCGCGAGGTCAGGACCTCCTCCAGCGTGACTTCCTTGCGCTGCTGTGCATATGGGTTGCGCGCCCCGGCGGCGCGGTTCTTGACGGCGACCCGTGCAAGGATCTCGGGGCTTTCGTCACGCTCATGCAGGTATCGCATGCCGCGCATCGCGTAGACCGAAGGAAGCGTCATGCCCTGGCCCGCATAAAGCTGGGTCTTGTAGTCATTCTTTTGCAGCGGGATCGTGCCGCCGCCCAGCTGTGTCAGCGCTTCGACGCCCCAGACCACGACGGTGTCGTAGACGCCAAGTTGAAGCGCCTGACGCGCAAGATGTACCGCCGTCGCACCGCTCGCGCAGGCGTTCTCGACATTGTACAGCGCCGGGCCGGTGATCTGGAGATCCCGCGCCAGCACCTGACCGAGGATCATCCCGCCGTAGACGTTGGCATTGTACATCGCCTGGACATCGCCCGGATCCAGCCCGGCATCGGCCAGCGCCCCAAGGACGGCCGACTGGACCAGGTCTTGCATCGACTTGTCGTCATGCCGCGCGAAGGGCGTCATGGCGACGCCCGCGATATGGACTGTCGTGCTCATGCCCGCGCCTCCCCGACCGGAACGAAGTGGTATGCGGTGTCGGAAGTTTCCCCGTCTGGATCCGGATAAGCTTGGACGCTCATGCCGATTTGGACCGCGTCGGTCGGACAGTTTAGACGGCCGAAAACGCGCGTTTCACCGGCGAAGTCGACCAGCGCCAGGACAAATGGCGACTTGCCGGACTTCGGATTGGGATGGATGACGGTGTAGCTGTAGAGCGAGGCAGGGCCGCACAGCTCGATATCCTCGTAGAGACCAGATACCGGAGACTGCGTCGGGATCCGGGGAAACATACCCTTGCCGCCCGCTCGGCTCCGAGAGGCCAGGAGGGTGATAGCGCCCCCCTTCATGCCCTGTTTGAAGATGTTTTCCATTGCTGCGCCTCCAGTTGCCTGATGGGAGGAGTCAGCTTCGCGACATGCACCGTACCCTTGCGGCGCGCGGTGGCCAGATGCTCCTCACCTGCGGCGGACTATCGGTCAGTCTCCGTCGCGGTCGCAAACGACAGTTGCGGAGCGCCGGGTTGACTTATCCTCATGCTCTCGGCGCAGGGTCTGCGAGGGTTCGGATCTTGCCATTTCGGCCTGAATCTCTTTCCGGGTTTATGCCAGAAGGGGCAGGAATCGCGACTTGATGTCTTTTCCGTCGGGCCCGTTGCAAAGTAGGTGAATGCGACTACTCTGATCACCGGCATCGCGACGCTGTGGGTCGATGGCCAGAAGTTCCCCGACCGCGCATTTCCTCGCTCTTTCGTGTTCTCCAGAAGACGCGCAAGCCCCGCACGGTTGCTCTGGAAAGGCGAGTAACGTGCTCCGGACTGGCTGATCGCATCCAGACGCTCGGCCTATGCCCCGGGGGTCAGATGGGCAAGTGTGGCGAGCCCCATGGCCGTATCCAGGACTAGGGACAGGCCGATGGTGTTTTAGTCAATCACGAGCGGCGAGATCGGACTTGTGGAGTTAGCGGATCACCATGCTGGTGCTCAAATCAGTGGGCCAGACGATCCTTCGCTGATGCCGTTTCAACATTGGGTTTGCGATGTTGACCAACCGGTCGCGCGCGGAATAGCCCGCGCCGATGCGCCTGAGTTGTGTGGTCGGCGCGTACCGGTTGGTCCCGGGCTGTCAATCGATCAGACGCTCTTCGATCAGCACCTCGAGAATGCTGTAGACCGTCTGGCGCGAAACGTCCGTGGCCGCGCTGATGGACGAAACTGTCGCGACATCCAGCTTTTCGATCCCACTTCGGCACATCGATGCCGCCGGGGGCCGGTTACACCATCAGAGCCTAGTGACTGGTCCAGTCGAGACCCTTTTCGGCTAGACGCAGCCTAACCTTTATTGCGCAGAACGATCTCCAGTCGTGGTAAAGATCGAGTATCCTTGTATCCTCTCGCCAAGTCCTGCCGATGTACGATCTGGACAAGTTTGCGGGGCACCTGCCTCAACGATTGTCGGCGGCACAGTCCGGAGGTCGATCAGTGCCGCCGACGGCCCTTACTTTTCTGTCGCCACGCCGCGCGCTGGCGCAGAACCTCGGGTAGTGCCGTCAAGGTTCCGACGATGCCGGCGCGGAACATCATCACGGCCAGCACGAAGATCAGGCCCTGTAGTACCACCACCCATTCGCCCCAAGGCGCAAGGAAGTGATTCATCAGGACCACGAAGGCCCCGCCGACCACAGGGCCAATGAAGTTCGACATGCCACCGATCAGGGTCATAAGGATGACCTCGCCGGACATGTGCCAGGAGACATCGGTCAGCGATGCCAGCTGGAACACATAGGCCTTGATCGCCCCCGCCAGCGCGGCAAGTGACGCCGAGATCACGAAGGCTAGGATCTTGTATCGCTGGACGCGGTAGCCGAGGGAGATCGCGCGGGGCTCATTGTCCCGGATGGCGACGATGGACCGGCCAAACGGCGAATGCACGACACGCCACACCAGAAGCAGAGACAGGGCAAAGATCGTGGCCACGACGTAGTAGAGGACCAGATCGTCACGACCGTCGATGAAACCGAGGAGAGGCCGGCGGGGGATATTCTGAAGCCCGTCCTCGCCGCCAGTGAACTTCGCGCTGTTGAAGAAGAAGAAGGCCATCTGCGCCACGGCCAGCGTGACCATCGCGAAGTAGATGCCCGACCGCTTCAAAGCGACGGCGCCGACCACGTACCCTCCTGCCGCACCAGCGGCCAAAGCGCCCAGCCAGGCCAGTTCGGGCGGCAAGCCGACATCCCTAATAAGGTATCCGGCGACATAGGCCCCGCCGCCAAAGAACATCGCGTGACCGAAGGACAGCACGCCAACGTAGCCAAGCAGCAGGTTGAACGACATCGCGAATAGAGCGAAGCACAGGACCTTCATCAACAGGACCGGATAGACCACCAAAGGTGCCGCGAGGAGCAGAGCGATCGCAGCGACCAGGCTCAATAAGGAAAAGCGCGTCATGAGGTCCTCCTATCGCACGCTGCCGAACAGCCCAGCCGGGCGGATCAGCAGGACAACGGCCATCACGAAGAAGATCACCGTGGCGGACGCCGCCGGCCAGTAGAGCCGCGTCAACCCTTCGAGTAGACCGAGGCCGAACCCCGAAATGATTGCCCCGCCGATGGAGCCCATGCCGCCGATCACGACCACCGCGAAGACGGTGATGATGAGGTGCGACCCCATGGATGGGCTGATCTGGTAGATGGGCGCGGCAAGGACACCGGCCAGCGCCGCAAGGGCGACACCCAGCCCAAATGTCGCGGTGATCAGCACTTCGACCGGTACGCCGAAGGCTCTTAGAAGTTGCGGGTTTTCCGTGGCGGCGCGCAGTAGGGCGCCAAGCCGCGTTCGTTCGATCGCGATCCAGGTGACAAGACAAACCACGATCGAGACCAGGACGACGAACCCGCGATAATAGGGCAGGAACATGAAGCCCAGGTTGTGGCCGCCATTGATGGGGGAGGAGAAGGCAAGCCCGGACGATCCGAACTTGAGGCGCGTCAGCCCTTCGATCAGTAGGGCCAGTCCGAAGGTCAGCAGAAGGCCGTAGAGGGGATCGAGCCCGGCGATTCGGCGCAGCAGGCCACGTTCAAGCGCGACCCCGAGGCATCCGACCGCCAGAGGCACCAGAAAGATCGCCGCCCAGAACGACAGACCAAGCTGCGTGACGGCAATCCAGGCACCGACGGCACCCAGCATGTAGAGCGCGCCATGCGCGAAATTCACAAGATTGAGGAGACCGAATATCAGCGCCAACCCAAGGCTGAGAAGCGCATAGAAGGCGCCATTGATCAGGCCGAGCAGCAACTGACCGAACACGGCCTGCGGCGGATAGCCGAATAGTTCCAGGAACATCTTTATTTCTCTCCCTCAGACACCCAGAAAAGCTCTGAGCTGGGCATCACGAGATCCGATGTCCTCGTTCGGGATCATGTCGACGACCCTGCCATCCTCGACGAGGTAGTGGCGGTCGGCGAGTTCGGATGCAAAGTGAAAATTCTGCTCAACCAGAAGAATGGTGAAGCCACGGCTGCGCAGGTCCTTCAGAACCCTGCCGATATGCTGCACGATGACGGGTGCCAGCCCCTCGGTCGGTTCGTCCAGAAGCAGGAATTTCGATCCGGTGCGCAGGATACGGGCGATGGCAAGCATCTGCTGCTCGCCGCCCGAAAGCTGAGTGCCCCTGCTTCCCGCCCGTTCCGCCAGGCGCGGAAAAATTCCGTGGATCTCCTGCGTGCTCAGGCCGCCCGGTCGATGCACTGGGGGCAGCAGCAGGTTCTCCTCGACCGAGAGGGAAGCATAGATGCCTCGTTCTTCTGGACAGATGGCGAGACCGGCTTTCGATATGGCCTCGGGCGACATCGCGATGGTTTCCCGCCCGCCGAAGATGACCGACCCGGTCCGGACGGGCAGCAGGCCCATCAGCGCCCGCATGGTCGAGGTCTTGCCCGCGCCGTTGCGACCAAGAAGGGTGACGACCTCGCCTTCGCACACGTCGAAGGTCATGCCATGCAGGACATGTGAAGCCCCGTAGTACCCGTTCAGGTCGCGGACCTGCAGGAGCGGGTCGTGTGAGATGACGTTAGGCATGCGCAGTCCCTAAGTAGGCTTCGACGACCTCGGGATTGCCCGAGACCTCAGTATAGCTGCCTTCGGCCAGGACGGCGCCCCGCGCCAGGACCGTGATCCTGTCGCTGAGATCCGCGACCACAGGCAGATTGTGTTCGACCATCAGGACTGTGCGGTCGGCTGAGATCCGGCGGATCAGTGCCGAGACCAGCGCGATATCCTCGCGTCCCATCCCCGACATCGGCTCGTCCAGCAGCAACACTTTGGGGTCCTGGGCAAGGGTCGCCGCGATCTCGAGCGCCCGGCGGCGACCATAGGACAGCGAGGAGGCCGTCTGTCCGGCCAGATCAGCCAACCCGACCGCATCGAGGAGCGCCATCGCTTCGGCGTCGAATTTCAACAGCGACCGGTCCGAGCGCAGGAAGTTGAATGTGTTGGCCTTGCGGCGCTGCAGAGACACCCGGACATTCTCGAGCGCGGTCAGCGAACCGAAGGTGGCCGAGATCTGGAAGGACCGCACCATACCCAGAAGTGCGACACTGGCAGGATCCTTGCCGGTTATGTCGATCCCGTCCAGCGTGATCCGGCCCGACGACGGTTCCAGGAATTTTGTCAGTAGGTTGAAGCACGTTGTCTTGCCCGCCCCGTTCGGTCCGATCAGGGCATGGACGTTGCCGCGCCGGACGTCCAGATCGACGTCGTTAACCGCCATGAAGCCCCCGAAGGTCTTCGAAAGGCCGCGCGTCGACAGGATTACATGTTCCATATTCTCCTCCGGTGGTTGCGGCGCGGACCAATGGCGGCCCGCGCCAGTCCCGATTCAGGGTACCAGAGTACATCCGGCGGCCTTAGACTCTTCGAGGGTCCGGTTGCTCTCGGCCGGCGGAATCGTCGCCACGATTTCGTAGAAGTCCCACTCGCCTTTGGATTCTTCCGGCGACTTCACGCGCGCTAGGTAGGTCGGATGAGTGGCCCGCCCGTCGATACGCACTGCGGTTTCGCCGAAGAGATCGTCCTCGTAGGTGCCTTTGTCGCGCATCGCTGCCACGACCGCCGCACCGTCATCCACGGACCCGGCCGCCAATGCGCTTTCGAGGTACAGAATCGTCGCAGAGTAATCGCCCGCCTGCCCCATGGTCGGCATCGCACCGTCCATCTTCTCGGCGAAGCGCTGGGAGAAGGCGCGGGTCTTGTCGTTTAGGTCCCAGTAGAACCAGGTCGTGAGCGTCAGCCCCTGCGCAACCTCGAGGCCAAGCGCCTTGACGTCGGTCAGGAACATTGCCATCGCGGCCAGTTGCTGACCTCCCTGCACCAGACCAAACTCTCCCGCCTGCTTGATGGAGTTGATCGTGTCGCCTCCGCCATTCAGAAGCCCGACGACCTTGGCACCGGAAGACTGTGCCTGAAGGACGAAAGACGAGAAGTCGCTCGAATTCAGAGGGTGCAGCACTTCACCCTTCACCTCGCCGCCATTGTCGGCGATCAGCTTGTGAGCGATTTCGCGAATATTGTGGCCATAGGCATAGTCGGCGACGATTAAAAACCAGCTGTCGCCGCCTTCCCGCAGGGTCGCTCCGACCGTGCCATGGGACAGGCCCCAGGCGTCATAGGTCCAGTGCACGGTGTTGGGCGTGCATTTGTCGCCGGTAAGGCTATTGGTCGCTGCGTTCGAGGCCATGAAGACCTTGTTTTTCTCGGCCGTGATTGCGCTGACCGCCAGCGCGGCAGCAGAAGAGGTGACATCGACGATGACGTCCACGCCACGCTGGTCGTACCACTCGCGCGCTGTCGCGGCAGCGATGTCCGGCTTGTTCTGGTGATCGGCACTCACCAGGTCGACCTTGACGTCCGGATGTGACGCGACGAAGTCGTCAATCGCCAGCTGGGCGGCCGCAACCGAACCCTTGCCGCTGAAATCAGAGTAGAGGCCGCTCATGTCGGTCAGCACGCCGACGGTGATTTCCGTCTGCGCATGAAGTGGCGCCGCGAATGCCGCCACACAGGCAGCAAGAATGAAGTGACGTTTGAATTGCACTGAAAACCCTCCCATGGTTATAGGGAGG
Organism: Sulfitobacter sp. PR48; assembly: GCF_028807335.1. Lineage (NCBI taxonomy): Bacteria > Pseudomonadati > Pseudomonadota > Alphaproteobacteria > Rhodobacterales > Roseobacteraceae > Sulfitobacter > Sulfitobacter sp. PR48. Next base: position 13,532 of record NZ_JARAMM010000033.1, read on the forward strand.
ATGCGCAGGCTCGTGCCCGGCCTTGTTGCCGGACTACATGCCAAGTCCCTCCCTTCGCACGACTATCGCAGCTCCGGGAGGTATCCGGCAAAGCACATATAGGCAGAGCAAGCGTGAGTTTTTGGAAGGCTCAGACCTGGCCGAACCGTGGCAGCGCAGGAAGGACCTCATCGTCGTCTTTCTCTGCTGCGCATTGCTGCAGTAGCCAGGACTGGAACTTACGAAGTGCAGGGTTGCGCATCCGGTTTCGCGGGTAGATCAGGTAGTAGGTAAACGGGCCTCGGGTCACCGTCGGACCGAACGGCTGGACAAGACGCCCCGCTTCCAGATCGTCCCTGAAAAGGGATTTCTGCGCCATCATCAGACCTTGGTGATCCAGCGCCGCCTGATAAGCCAGCATGGAGCTGGCATACTTCGGCCCGTGATACCAATCCACCAGTTGTCCGAGACCAACAGTTTCGATCCAAACCCGCCAGTCCTCGGGCCGGGCCAGCGTATGCAGAAGCTTCTTGCCTGCAAGGTCTTCCTTGGCCTTCAGGTCATGACGTGCAGCGTATTCCGGGCTGCAGAGCGGGGCCAGCTGGTTCTCGATCAGCTTCTCGACCTCGAGGCCGGGATAGTCGCCGTCGCCCAGCCTGATCGCGGCATCAACTCTCTCTCGATCGAAATCGACGGCTTCCAGCGAGGTCGTCAGCCGAATTTCTACCCCCGGATGGAGGTCGGAGAAGCTGGACAGCCTGGGGATCAGCCATTTGCCACCAAAGGTCGTATAGGCGCGAATGTGCACGACCTCCTGACCCTTTCCTCCGGCAAGCTGCTTCGTCGCATCGGCAAGGGCCCAGAGGTGAGGAGAGATGCTTTCGAAATACTGCTCGCCCTCGGCAGTCAGGAATATCTCGCTGGCCGTCCGGCGAAAGAGGACCACGCCCAAGCTGTCCTCGAGCGCCTTGACCTGTCGGCTGACGGCGCCGGGGGTTACGTTCATCTCTTCCGCCGCATTCCGCATGGAGCTGTGGCGGGCGGCGGCCTCGAAGGCGCGGAGAGGGTTAAGTGGAGGAAGATTCTGCATCGGTTGCCGCCCGGTCAAGACCTCGGTATGTAACAGTACGGCAATCGATCAGGATATCAATCTGTCCAATTTCCGGTCAGATTCGACGGTCACAAACGGACAATCACGGACTTCAGCTGCGTGTAGTGAGCCAGTGCCTCGATCCCCTGTTCCCGACCGTAGCCGCTCGACTTGTACCCGCCGCAGGGCGTCTGCACGAAACCACCGCTGTATTCGTTAACCAGAATGCGCCCGGCATTCAGGCGCCCGGCGACCCGGTGCACACGGCCGATGTCCTGCGACCAAATCCCTGCCGCCAGACCGTAGTCCGAACTGTTGGCGATCCGGATTGCGTCGGCTTCACCATCGAAAGGGATGACGACTGCGACCGGCCCGAAGATTTCCTCGCGGGCAATCCGCATCTCATTGGTGACGCCGATATAGACCGTGGCAGGCACGAACCAGCCTTCGCCCTCGGAAGCCCGTCCTCCGATCACAGCCATCGCGCCATTCTGCCTGGCAATGTCAAAATATTCCAGTATCTTGCGATACTGGGCCTCGGTCGTGATAGGCCCCGAGGTCGCGCCGTCATGGGCCCCGATATCAAGGGCAGCCACCGCCTCGACCAGCTTCGCAACGAAGGCGTCATGCAGTTCCCTCGCAACCAGTATGCGCGTCCCCGCCGCGCACCACTGCCCGCTGTTCCAGGTGAACCCAAACGCTGCACCCTTTGCCGCGGCGTCGAGATCGGCGTCGCCGAAGACGATGTTTGCCGACTTGCCGCCAAGCTCCAGCGTCAGCGGAAGCAACCGGTCTGCCGCGATGCGACCCAGTTCCTGCCCGGCCCGGACGCTGCCGGTGAATGAGATCTTCGAGATGCCGGAATGCAGCCCGATTGCGGCGCCGACTTCGGGTCCGGTACCAAGAACGATGTTCAGTACGCCCGCGGGAAGGCCGCATTCCTCGGCAAGTCTGGCGAATTCGACCAGAGACGAGGAGGTGAATTCGGATGGCTTGGCCACGACGCAATTCCCGGTCGCCAGCGCCGGAGCAATGGCGCGCGCGGCCTGATGCAAGGGCGCGTTCCATGGAAGGATCACGCCCACGACACCGAAGGGGTCCCGTCGGGTGTAGACGTGATACTCCGGGCCCATGTCGATGATCTGACCGTTGTCCACGTTGGCGATGCCGCCATAGAACTCAAAATACTGCGAGGTCAGGTCCATTAGCCCGAGCATCTCGCGCCCCGGTTTGCCGGTGTCCGCCCGCTCAAGAGGACCAAGGCGTTCGGCCGCACCGCGCACGGCCCGCGCAATGTCGGTGAGGATGCGCCCGCGTCGGTCTGGGCGCATGTCCCGCCAGGCCTCATGGGCGGCCTGGGCCGCCTCGACGGCGATATTGACGTCTGCCGCCGATCCGGCGGCGACCTCTGCCATTTTTCGTGACGTCCGCGGGTCCAGCTTGTCGATGTACTGGCCGGTTGTAGGTGGCACGGCCTTGCCTCCGATGTGGCTCAGAATTTTGGTCATGTTGTCATCCTTCTACTGCACGGATTATTCCCCGTGGGGCTACCGGGCTGGACCCAGGCTGTTCGATGCGATCGCTATTGCGATCTCGTCGTCGCTGAAACCGAGCCCCGCAAGAACGGACCGGGGGTCACTGTTGATCGTGGGCGCGGCCGTCATCGCAGACCTTTCAGTGCCGTTGAACCTGATTGCGGGGGCAGGCATCGCCACCGGCTCTCCGGCCGGGCGTTCGGCCGTTCCGAACAGGTTGCCGTGCACGACCTGCGGGTGCCGGACAAGGTCGGCATAGGTCGCAACCGGCGCACATAAGATATCTGCCTCGGACAAGACCGCGAACCATTCGGCACTGGTTCTCCTGGAAAACGGTTGGGCAAGGGCGGCGACCATATCCTGCCGGTTCGTGACCCGCTCGCGCGAGGTCGCGAGACCGGGCGCGGCCGAGCCCTGCTTGCGCGGCTCGTCACCATCCGCGAGGTAGCTGGTCAGCGAAGCCTGTTGCAAAGCGATGGCGGACTGGAAGAGTGAGATGTCCAGCTGTGGCCGCGCATCGCCCTGACGGATCATCAGGCTGGCGAGCACACCGCAGGCGGCGACATAGCCAGTGAAAACGTCGACGATCGGTGTCTGCACTTTTGCCGGACCGGTATCCGGGAACCCGATGAGGCTCATCAGACCCGAATCTGCCTGCATGATGCCGTCGACGCCGGCGCGTCGAGAATAGGGCCCGGTCTGCCCGTAGGCCGAGATTGAGCAGTACACCAGATCCGGCCGCACCGCCTTGCAGGCAGCTTCGCTCAGACCCAACCGGTCCATGACGCCCGGCCTCATGCTTTCAACCACGATGTCTGCACGTGCGATCAGACGCAGGGCAATACCCGGTCCTGCTTCCGACTTCAAATCGAGCGTCAGTCCCTGCTTGTTTCGATTGAAACCGTGGAAGAGCGCGGCAACACCGTCGATCCATCCGGGACCTAGGGTTCGGCCGATGTCGCCTTCGGGCGGCTCGATCTTTATGACGCGGGCCCCCAGGTCCGCAAGGATCATCGTGCAGGTCGGCCCTGCCCCGATCTGGGTGAAATCAATGACGGTCTTGCCCTCGAGGGGGCGCGGTGTCGGCGCCATGGCGTCACGCCTCCCCGGTTCTGGCGATCCGCACACCCGCCGCGTCTTCCATCTGGCGTACGACTTCAATCATGTCGCCCTGACCCAGACCCGACGCGACCGCGCTTTCGTAGAACTTGCTGGCCGCGGCGTTGACGATCGAAGACGCCCCCGAAGCAGCGGATTCCTGAACGTAAAGCCGCAGATCCTTCAGCATCAGTTCCATCCGGAACCCAAAGTCGAAACGACGTTCGAGAATACGGGGCAGCAGGTCTTCGGTCACGAAACTGCGTCCAGTGCTGGCGTTCAGCATGTCGAGGATGCGGTCCGCAGGGATGCCCGAGCGAATACCGAACACCATCGCCTCGCTCGCCGCGATGAGGTTCGTGCCGACGATCATGTTGTTCACAAGTTTCAGGACCTGCCCCTGCCCGACCTGATCGCCGACATGCTCGACCTTTGCGCCGAAGGTTCGGAACACCGGCTCGACCTCATCGAACGCGACGCGGTTGCCGGCTCCCATCACCGAAAGCGTGCCGGACTTCGCCCGCGCGACTCCGCCGGCTAGCGGACCGTCCAGCGCCTCGATCCCCGACTGGGCCAGGACCACTCCGACCTCGCGGGCCACGCTCGGACCCGTCGTGGAATGATCGACATAGATGCGCACGACCCTGCCGCCCGAAATTCCGTCTGGACCGACTGCAACTGCCTTGACGACATCGGGCGTCGGAAGACACACCAAAACAATCTCGGCCCGATCGGCGACGTCCCGAACGCTCGTGCAAGTCTTGGCTCCATGCCCTGCCGCCGCCAGCATGGCATCGGCGGATTGATCATAGACAAAAACATCCAGGCCCGCCTCGCACATGTGACGGACCATGTGGGCGCCCATGGCACCAAGCCCGATGAAACCGGTCGCGGTCATGCTGTCCTCCCTAGATTGCCGGGACATGAAACCGACGGGCGGCGGCGATCACAAACGACATTGACACGCTGCAAGCATGAGGAAATGTCACTCTGCCGCGCCGCCATTCGCAGACAGCATCTCGTCCACCACGGACAGCAGATCGCATGGACCTTCTCCGGCCCCGGCCGCGATGGTGACCTGGTTGTCCGTCACGGTCATGCAGAAATGGTGCAGCCCCGCATGTCGCAGGGTGTCGCCCAGATCGGTATAGACCGGGGCGGGCTCCGGCAGGGAATCGCCAGCTGCAATCAGTTCGACCATGAAAGTGTTGCCGTTAGGTGGCGCAAGGTAGGCCATCTCTTCGGCTGCATAAGGCCATTCGTGGACCATGCGGAAATTCAGCTTGCCGACGTAGAAGTCCTTAGCGATCGCAAAGTCGGCGACCCGAAGGGCAACATGGTGACCGCGCATATTGGCAAAGACCGAGTTTTCGTTGTCGGTCCGGATTGTGAAGTTCGACATTGTCCTCTCTGAACCCGCCGGGGCGAAGTGCTGCGGCGACGAGAGGGGACCTTGCAGGTTTGTCGGCGCCAAGATTTGTCAGCAATCCTACAAAACACTACTGAACATGGCTCCGCACGTTTCAGTGCGCTCTGTTCAGGTTTCGGTCCTTTGATGACTGTTGGTGATACTCGCACAGAGCGGGTCCATCGAGGCACTTGTCAGACGCCAAGTCTAGGGTCCCCTCGCCCGGCAGGCAATTGGCCAAGCAAACTTGCGGAGAGGGGGCGCTGGTCCCCCAGGACCGCTTACGATCGATCTGATTAGAGAGACTGTTAAGCATTCCTTCCGGCAAAGCCGGTGGAGCTTCTTCCAGTTAAACGCCTAACTGTCTCGCCGCCGAAGGATAGCCACTCAACCTGAGTAGATTCACCCGTATCGATACAGGTTTACAATAGAAAAGCCAGAGGAAGGGAAGCCCGGGTGCCGGGCTTGAAAGGAAAGAGAGAGTCTCATCCGGGTCCGGCGTAACAAGGACCCTGACCATGGCCAAGACCACGACCCGACCGAAACCCGCCACCGCAAAAATGACCGAAGCAACCGGACCGGCAGCGCCTGACAGCGCCACCGAAATCCGGATGATTCCACTCGACCAACTAGAGCTGAGCCGGCTCAATGTTCGCAAGGTAGCGGCAAGCGCCAGCGAGGACGCCGAACTTCTCGCCAGTATCCGTGAGACCGGCATCAAGCAGAACCTGGTGGTACATGCACTGTCAAACACGCGCTTTGCCGTCGATGCTGGTGGCCGTCGCCTTAAGGCGCTCCAACAGCTCGCCGACGACGGTATGATCCCGGCAGATCATCCTGTGCCCTGCCTTGTTGAGGACGAACGCAATGCTGTCCTCACCTCCGCCACCGAAAACCTCCAGCGCGCTGCGATGCATCCAGCCGACCAGTTCGAGGCTTTCGACAAGATGATCGCCGAAGGGCGCAGCGAAGATGAGATTGCGCTGAAGTTCGGCGTCTCTGTCGACCTGGTCCGCCGTCGCCTGAAGCTCGCCCGCGTCGCGCCCGAGATCATCGAGCAGTTCCGCGCAGGCGATCTGACCCTTGAATGCGTTATGGCCTTCACGCTGACGGACGACCATGATCGCCAACTGGCGGTCTGGAACGCGGTGAAAGGCGGTTATCACATCCATCCGCAAAGCATCAAACGCCACCTGACCGAGACCGCGCATTCAGCGAACTCGGCCCTGGGACGCTTTGTCGGCATCGAGGCCTATGAGGCGGCGGGAGGTGTTCTGCTACGCGATCTCTTCGACGATCGTGCCAGCGCCCATATGGAAAACCCCGACCTTCTTGAGCGCCTCGCTATCGAGAAGCTGCAAGCTGCGGCCAAGACCTTTGAGGGGACGTGGAAATGGGTCGAGGTGCATCTCTCGGTGGACTACGGGGCGTTTCGCAGTTTCGGGCGGGTCTATCCGCAGGACATCGAGCCTGATCCGGACCTGCTCGCCGAGGAGGAACGTCTCATCGCGCGCGAGGAAGAACTGGCGGCG
>NZ_JARAMM010000034.1:0-19845 GCF_028807335.1 Sulfitobacter sp. PR48
TTTAAAGGCAAAATATCATATTTAAGGGCAAAGCAAGGCCGTTGATTTCGTTGGATTTCTCATCTCACAATTAAGGGCTACGCGACAGGCATGTTCATGCCGCTGCCCGGCCGGGCACATGGCTTGGCGAGATGCTGACGCGCAAGCCGCCGATGCTGGTGCGGGTCGCGCTGGCGAACAAAATGGCGCGGATCGTCTGGGCGCTGATGGCCCGAGGCGGCGCCTACCAGTCTCCGACCGCTGCGGCGTAAGCCGTCACTGGTCGCGAGGACGTCGGAGCGGAAGAGGGCAAGGAGACGTTTGGCGCACGGTCGTGAGACGGGATCGGGAGAACCAGAGCGCAACAGAGTGCCATCGAGCACGCGGCTTTGATCTGGACCCGACCTGCGAACACCATACGGGCCCGCGGCGTGATGATGGCCGCAACAGAGGCCGGATACATGTCAGCACCCGACACCGCGCGAAACTGATCCAGAAACCCTCTTGCGCAAGGGGCGGTTATACATGTTGCGCAAATGCTGTGAAGGTTTCACCTTGCGAATCCAGTCTGTTAGTCAGGCTGCATGAGCAGACCCATACCCCCGACCTACAAGACCAGGAACTGGCCAGCCTACAATGAAGCAGTCAAGCGCCGGGGCTCGCTGACGATCTGGTTTGACCCCGAGATGAGCTGGGATGCCGCGCCGACAGGCAGGCGTGGCCGCCAGCAGACCTACAGCGATGCCGCTATCCAGACGTGCCTCTCGATGAAAGTGCTGTTCGGCATGGCGCTCCGGCAGACGACCGGGTTCGTCGAGAGCCTGCTACGGCTGGTCGGCCTGAACTGGACGGTGCCCGACTTCAGCACGCTATCTCGCCGCCAGAAGACCTTGGCCGTGAACATCCCCTACCGCGGCTCCAAGGGGCCGTTGCACCTGCTGATCGACAGCACCGGGATCAAGGTCGAAGGTGAAGGCGAGTGGCACGCACGCAAGCATGGCGGCCCGAAACGGCGCGTCTGGCGCAAGCTCCACCTTGGGATCGATGAAGAAACGTTGGAGATCCGGGCCGTCGAAGTCACCGGGAGCCACATCGGTGATGCGCCCATCCTACCCACCTTCTCGACCAAATCCCGCAGTACCAGGAAATCGGTAGCGTTACGGCTGATGGCGCCTACGACACGCGCAAATGCCACGATGCGATTGCAGATCGCGGTGCCCATGCCGTCATCCCGCCCCGCAAGAACGCGAAGCCCTGGAAGACGATCACCGCCGGAGCCGTGGCGCGAAATGAGGCCCTGCGCGCGGCGAAATACCTGGGCCGCGCGCTCTGGCGACGATGGAGTGGATACCACCGCCGAAGCCGCGTCGAGACAAAGATGCATTGTATCAAGTTGCTGGGCCAGCGGCTCATGGCACGGGACTTCGATCGACAGGTCGCCGAACTCCAGGTCCGCATCGCCGTCCTGAACGGCTACACCGCGCTCGGAATACCCGTCACGGAAGCTGTGGGATAAGTCCGTCCGGGGAAAGGGGAACCTCGGCCTTAAGCCGATTTGTGCATCAGAGCCCTTGACACTAATAATTAGCTATCTATGTTTTTCCCGGCGATGGTTCCCCGGAAGAGGAGCCGGATTTCATCGCTGCATCAAACTGGAGGAAATTCATGTCACGGACAGCCAATTTGGCCGGCCCGCGTTCGCGGACCGGAATGGTGGTGCTTTGCCTCGCTCTGACCGCGGGCTTCGCCCCGCTCGCGTCGGCGCAGGAGCAGCCCGCCTTCAACGAACATGCGGGAACCCTGCCGGACGGGACGGCATGGCTGATCCGCGTGCCCGAGAACTGGAATGGTCGACTACTCAGGGATCTGGATTTCGCCAGCAACGTTTCGGTCGCGTCAGCGGTCCAGCGGTATGACGACCTGCTCGGTCGTGGCTATGCCTTCGCCGGGCTCGCCCGGCACCCGCTGCGCCTGTGGCAATACGATCCGCAGCGTGAAATCCTGAATCTACAAGCTGTTCAGGACATTTTCACGGACCTGGAGCGCGCTCCTGACATGGTGCTGCAATACGGCTGTTCTGGCGGAGGGCTCGACAGCCTCGCTTCGGCCGAGGATTACCCGGACAGGATCGACGGTGCCGCCGTGCTTGCCGCCCATACGCCGGTCTGGATCATGAGCAGTTTCCTGGATGGCTGGTTCGCCATGCAGACCCTGCTGGGCGAAAGCTATGAGGCCGCTGGGCACGGTCCGGCCAGCGATCTCGCCATCGTCGGCCTGCCCAATGCCGGAGCGGGTGGCGAGCGCAGCCTTGACGCGATCCGTGCGTCCTGGATGGCCGCCATCGAAACGGCGGGCGAAAGCCCGGAGGGCCGCGCGCGGCTGGCGCTTGCCTTCGCCATCGGACAGTGGTCGCCGTGGATGGTCGAGGGGACCGAACTACCCGACACCGCGGATGCCGGCGCCATGGCCGACATGATCGTGGCCTCGGCGCTGCGCATCGGCGGTAATGTTGGCGGGTCCTCGCGGCTTCTGTTCGAAAACGCCGCATCGGGGCAGCAACTTTCCGGGAACGAGGGGGTCGACTATGCCGCCTTCTACCAGAATGCCGCACCCGCGATGGCGCGGACGGTTGAGGCGCTCTACGAACAGGCCGGTTTGGACCTTCAGGCCGACATTGCCAGGATCGACGCCGCCCCCCGCATCGCGGCCTCGGATTATGCGCGCGATTTCTGGGCCGCAGACGGGCGCACGACGACCGGCGATCTGCAGGTTCCGGCGATCCGCATCCACATGCTGGGCGACTGGGCCATTCCCTACACGCTGATGGAAGGCTACGGCGCGCTGGTGCAGGAGCAGGGTACCGGCGATCTGTATCGGCAGTCGCTGGTCCAGGGCACGGGCCATTGCGAGTTCACGGCTGCCGAAAGCACGGCCATCGTCGAGACCCTGGTCGAACGGATCGAAACGGGCGCCTGGCCCGAGACATCGCCCGAGGCGCTGAACGCCGCAGCCGAGGCGCTGGAAACCGGGAGCGCCCCCCGGTTCATCGAACACGGTGATTGGCGCGTGGCAGCCTATAACCGGCCCTGGGTTCCGGCAGAATGAGCCGATGGGGAACTGGCGCTGCGCCGGTTCCCCCACAGGTCCGGTGGCGCAAGTCATTGGTGGACCGTCGCCAACGCGCAGTGGGCATCTCTGGCGAGGGCAAGTGTTCCCATGTCTGGACGACCCCTGCTGCGCAAGCTGGGAATTGACGCGCCTATGCCGAAAGCAGTCATGTCTACGGCCTTTGTGGTGCGGTCTAGCCGCTGGCCCAGATGAAGTCCGCGGATCGGGTCCCAATCAAAATTGCGCGCTTTCTGCGCCTTGACCCCCTGGGGTGTCCCGATCCCCGGTTCGACCGGTTTGTCATCTCTTCTCAGCTTCACGCATTCCGTCAGCGGTTCCGCGCTCAGGAGACAGGGGCCGCGTAGATCTCGTTGCGGCGCAGGAGCGCCCAAGCGATCCGGGCAGTCTTGTTGGCGAGCGCGACCGCAACGACTTTCGGTCGCTTGCGTGCTTTAAGCCCAAGCATCCAAGCCTTGCCGGCATCGCCCTGCCTTGCAAAGCGAAGCACCGCAGTCGCGCCGGAAACGAGCAGTCGCCGGATATATCCATCACCCTGCTTGCTGATCCCGGTCTGTCGATCCTTGCCACTGCTTGAGTTCGCCCGTGGCGTCAGGCCTAGCCAGGCCGCGAACTGTCGTGCCGAGCGGAACAGGCTCGGATCCGGAACATTTGCAGCAATTGCGCTGGCGGTGATCGGTCCGATACCGGGAATGGTCGCCAGTCGCCGGCTCGTCTCGTGCGTCCGGTGCCACTCGAGGATCCGTTTCTCCAGGGCCTCAGCCTGATCGGCAATCGCCTCCGCTTGGCAGATCAACGCATGGATGGCAGCCGCAGCATGGTCAGGCAACCGTTCCTGGTTCTCTCGGAAGTGGGTGTCGCCTTGCCCTTAAATCCGAGACACGGCGCGTTTTCCGGCCTTTCTTGCCCTTAAATTTGAGATGAGGTGGCTGAACCGCCGACGCGTAGTCGCATCCGCTGAGCAATCTGGTCGACGGTTGCAAGCAGTCGGGGCTCCTTATCGTAGGCGCGAAGCAGGGCAACTCGTGCGTAGACGTCGATGTCCATGCTGCACAACGCAGCCTTTACCAGTGGACGTGATTGGGCGGAGGCAATGGCGGCAAGGCAGAAGAGCCTTATGTTCGGGCGGGGGCTTTGAAGCGCGAAGAAAGGGTCTCCACATAAAGCTTTGAGTCCCATCGCGAAGGTGACCGCCCGCATGGCTCGGCGTAGTTGACGCGCGCTGCCCGACACCGCGACACGCTCCAGGATCCGTGCCCCCCGGCGGGCACGATCAACCAGCTTTTCGGAGACCGCTGCGCCATTTTGCCTGTCGGCCTTTGGAAGAAGCCGGGCACCACAAATCTGGCAGTCGAACGCCCAGGCCCTACGCCAGTGCCTGAGCTCAAGGCCGCCATCAGCGCAGCTTGTGCAAGCCTGGAACGGCACCTGTGCGGTCAACCGCATCTCTGCTTCCGGCATCGCCGCGAAAGTCATCGACGACACGAACGCTGGATCGAAGCGCGCCGCAACGGAAATCCTATCCGCGGCCAGCATGTCGAGATCAAAATCAAGGGCTGCAGCATATTTTGCGTCGATCCCGATATGGGCGAGCAGGTCTGCTACCTCGCAATGATTGGAAGCGGCCAGTCGCGATAACCAACCAGAAAGCAACTCGTCCGGCACTGGCGTCACCGATATCGGCAGCGGGATACACGTCACGCCCCAGATTTCTCGAGCCGTCGCTGAGCGTTTGCATGGCGCGACCAGACCGGTGTCCATTTTGCGATGGCATCATCAGTGACGCACTCGTCACCGCTGATGATCGCGTCGATGGACAGATCCTTGACCAAGGCAAAGATGCGGGACGTCACCCCGCCAGTTAATGCGAGGATCTGCTTGAGCGACCGCACTTGCAGATTGGATTTCTTCTCCAGCGGCATGGCCGCGATCAATGTCTGGATCATATCCGAAAACTCGGCATCATCGCGCCAATTCGGCAGGTGGTGTTCATCAAGCCGACGGGCCAGTTGGACATCGCCGCGAATGGCATCGACGGCTTCGCTGACACCGTAGCAGACCAAAGATGCCTCCAGCTCGTTGCTGAGATACCTCAAGACATTGAGGAACCGGCGCTGTTCCCTATGCGTGCCCGCAAGAAGGTTGTGGACTTCGTCGATCATGATCATCCGCAGCCCGAGGTCGCGCAAAAGGCCCACGACCCGAACTTCCAGCGAGGCAACACTCTGCGCCTTCAGGCTCAGCGTCGACGACGGGGCTCCGACGGCTGCGAGGATGTGCATATAGAACCGCCGCTCATCAGGAGCGGGTGGCGCCTGCAACAGAAGTAACGGGGTGTGGGTGACGCCCGACTCCGGATCATACTCCGGCGCATAGCGTCGCGACAGGTTGCGGGCGATCATTGTTTTGCCGATGCCGGACGCCCCATGCACCAGAAGGCCAGGCATGCGGGTCTGCCGCGACATCTCAATCAGACCATGCAGCCGGTCCAGCACTTGCTCCGCTCGGGGAAAGCCGATCCAGATGTCCGATTGAATGAGGGCGATGCGGCCGTCGTCTTCAGTTTCTGCCCTCAATTCACCAGCGCTCCACCTTGAACATGGGGCGCGATGGGCGTTGTTGCAGAAAGTCGGCCTGAGTTGTGAGTGCCCCTTTCCCATTCAGTTTCATGCCACGCGGACGACGTGGGCGGTGCCGAGCGCGTTGAAGCGATTGACAAGGGCGACCCGGATGTGGATTTCGGCGGTTTGGCGATCTGGATCCCGCGCGGCGATGCGCTCACCGAAGGCCTTCAGGCATCGCATCTTGGCCTCCACTCGGCTACGGGCGTGGTATCCGGTCCACCGCTTCCAGAATGCCCGACCGTAGTGACGCGTGGCGCGCAGGGTTTCGTTGCGCGCCTTGGCAGCCGGGCAGTCCTCTTTCCAAGCTCGACCGTTCCTTCGGGTCGGTATGATTGCCGTGCCACCGCGTGCGATGACGGCGCCGTGGCAGCGGCGGGTATCGTAGGCACCATCCGCGGTCACGGTGCCGATGTCCTCGTCCTCGGGGATCTGGCCCAACAGGTCCGGCAGGACTGGGCTGTCGCCTTCCCGGCTAGGGGTGAACTCGACGGCCCGGATATCCGAGGTGGCGATATCCATCGCCAGATGCACCTTGCGCCATTGGCGGCGGCCCTGAACGCCATGCTTGCGGGCCTGCCATTCGCCGTCGCCAAGAAACTTGATGCCGGTGCTGTCCACCAGAAGATTCAGCGGCCCTTCGGCACGGCGATAGGGGATCTGCACCTTGAGGGTCTTCTGTCTGCGGCACAGCGTCGAGTAGTCCGGAACGGGCCAGTCTAGCCCTGCCAGGCGCAGGAGGCTCGCGACCATTCCGGCTGTCTGCCTGAGCGGTAGCTTGAACAGAACCTTGAGCGACAGGCAAAACTGGATCGCGGCATTCGAAAAGACCGGCGGGCGCCCTGGGCGTCCCTCATGCGGCGCGTGCCAGGTCATCTCCTTGTCCAGCCAGATCAGCAGCGATCCGCGCTTCCTGAGCGCATCGTTGTAGCTGGACCAGTTCGTCGTGCGGTAGCGGGCGGGCTTGGGCTTGCTCATGCAGATCGTCTAACCGCATGGATTCCCGATGTGAATCCTTCACCGACTGAGTTCTGCAACAACGCCCAGTGCATCACCCAAAAAAAGGGAAACGACGCCAGACCGAGAAGCCTGACGCCGCGCTAGAAAAAAACCCCTGAACACGGTTCTTCTAGCGCAGTGTCCGAACCCCTGCAACCAGCAAAGTGTTTTTGCTGGCAAGAATGTTGTTTGCTCTCGACATGGCATCGTCTCTCTCAGGAGATACGACCATGGAACCAACGACTGGCCTGATCCTAAGGCGGATCACGCAGACAGACCTCTCTGTTTCGGCGCACAAACTGGCCACGCTCATCCTCGACGGAATTGCGTGGAAGGACGGGTATAACGGCCTGCCCCGCGGCACGGCTGCCTTCACCCTGTCCTCTCTGGCAGCGAAGATGGGCGTCTCGCGCCAGTACCTGAGCGTTCTGCTGAGTGAGCTTGAAACTTCTGAACTGAAGCTTGAGCGCGAGAAGTCGAACGGCAAGTTCGCCCCCTGGCTCTTCCGCTTCGCGGCCTTTGACGACGGCGAACAGACCCACGATCTCGTGTCAGACGGAGACGACACATCACTATCTAGAGAAGAATCTAACAAAACTATATTCACAGGACAGATCAACATTGACGGTTGCTCGAACGTGTTCCGAACATGCTGGGCCGAGCTGATCAAGGCCGCGAAGAGCGCCCTACCCTGCTGGAACGTCGATACGCAAGTGATCTGGGAACGCTTCCTTGCCTTCAACCGGGCCCGTGGGAACAGCAAGGTTCCGGCCGGTTTCCTGCTCGGCTTCATGCGCCGGTGGCGCACCTCGCTTGGAGAAGCGACGCGCCCACCGGCTCTCCCCGCACCACAGCCGGTTCAAGAGCCACGAGAGCGCGAGCTGCACGAACAGATCAAGGCTGCGCCAAGCTCGAACCGCCAGTTTCACGCGTCAGACCTGTGTCGCGTCATAGGGCAAGCGGCGTACGATGCGCGCATTGTCGCCGTGATCCGGCAGTTCGGTTGCCCGAGGTTCACTGCTACGCTTGCAGTCCACGGGCGTGCAGTCCTGGCGGGCGAAATCTCGCGGTGATGATGGATCGGGTGCCACAACTCTGGCCAGAACGTATTCAGTCAGGGCAGTTCTGGGATCAAAGCAGGTCGGCGAATTGCTCCAGGTCGGCAACCGTGGCGACCAACCCCTGCTGTGTCAGGATCGCGAGATACTCGTCGACGCTTTTGAGCGGATTCTTGAGGCGCGCGCGAACTTTCCGCAGCGCGGAACAGACCAGACCGGGCGCGAGAGACAGTTGGTTCCGGAAAAAGTCGTCAGGGTGTTGGGTCTCGATGCCAAAGGGCGCAAGTGCCGCTGGTGGGAAGTCCTTCAGGTTCTGCGTGACGATCGCGTCACAGCGCCCAACGATTGCCGCCGCCAGAACGTGCCGATCGTCAGGGTCCGGCAGTGTTAGGGCCGGCACCAATGCCTCGTAGCCGGTGACCAGACAGTCGCGTGTGGCCCTGTCCATCAAGTCGCGAGTTCGTTCCAGCGCGGCGCGCTCCCGATGAGGTTCATTGCGCAGAAGCGCATCAATCCACTCCCGATGGATATCGGCCGTCCACTTGGCCTTGAAAAGGTCTGTGACCGCCAACTGCATCAGTGCATCGCGCATCGGCGCGGGATAAAGGACGTTCGCATCGAACAGGACCGTGTACTGGCTCATTTCGAGCGGTAGCCCATGTCCTGCTCTTGAGCGTCGGCGGCCAGTTGATCGAGCGCAGCTTCACGCTCGGTATCGATCGCGGCCTTGTAGGACATCACGTCTTCCATGCGGACGCGGCGATGCTTGCCGACCTTCCGATGCGGTATGGCACCATCCTCGAGCAGCTTGATCAGGAACGGACGCGAGACGTTCAGAACCTCAGCGGCCTGTACGGTCGAGAGTTCGGCGTTCTCGGGGATGATGGTGACCCCCCGCCCCGCTGCCATCGCCTCGAGGATCTCCATGAGCAGCGATACGGCGCCCGCAGGAAGCTCGATCGGCTCCATCTGCTCGGAGTCCGTCACACGAAGTTTCAACGGCGCGCGCGCCTGGGCGAAGCGTGACAATGCCTGGCCAGAGACGCGCGCAATCGCTGCGTCCTGCGGCGTGGGCGGAAGATGTCGGTGTGCCAGCATGTTCATGGTGGTCTCCTCTCCGGTTTCTGTTCTCTACCACCATATATGAAATAAGTGCAACAAATGCATTAAGTGTTGGTGAGTTTCTGCGCGCCCTGCCGCGTGCTCGCGGTTATCGCTGCTGTCGAGTGAGCGGGTGAGACCCACGCTAACCTTCAGTTTGTCGCCTTCCACATCCTGAACCGCCCCTGTCCTGTCACCTCGCGGATCAGACCCCGCTCTTGCATCCATGCAAGGTTGCGCTGAACAGCGGCGCGACTGGCACTCGTCAGGGCCTGGGCCATTGGCGCAGAGACGAGCGGCCATTCGGTCAGCACTGCGCGCAAGGCCGGCGGCGTCCTGCCCGAGAGCAATGTCATTTCGGCTTCCGCCCGCGCCGACCATGCCTCGATATCGTCAAGGTGCCGCACCGCGGTCAGGCACGCGGCTTCCATCCCGTATAGCCAGCGTTCCAGACGTTCGAACGGTGAACCACCGGCTCGTAGTCCCCCTGCCCCGCCCATGGCCAGAGGCGTGAAGACTGCGCCTCTTCCATCGCTGGCCGCGATCCGCGCAGCTGCGACAGCCGCTTCCATACGGTCGTCGTGCTGCCCGAGCCCCGCGAGGCGCCAGAGGTGAAAGCCCGCGCAAGCGCGAGTGATCGGGTGCAGGTCCGTGGCCTGCCCCATCAGATCCAGCCAACCGCTCGCGCGATCCACGAACGGCTCGGTCTCATCACTGATGTTCTCGGGGTCGCGACGGTCGAGGAAGGCGGAAAGGTCCTGCTCCGGTCCCGGTCCACCCGTCAGTCGCCGAATCGCCCATCCGACTCGCGCCAGCGCCGCCGTGTCGTCCTGGACACCGGACAGGCGCAGCGAGATCCAGAGCGCCAGCCGGTCTTGGCTGATGCGGTCACCGGTGTGCCAGCTCAAATCTGCGGCCTCCATCAGCGCAAGCCGATGCCGCCATCCTTCCGGTCCGCGCTTCAACCGGTCGTCCAGCGCGCCGACGCGACCGGCCACACGGGCAAGACGCGCGGCCTGCCCGCCCTCTGCCTTCCGCCATTCGTCGAGGACCTCGGTTTCACGCGGTTCGGCCCGTGGTCCCGGCGGCAAATAGTCCGGCTCGTCGTCCATCGGACCGGGCAGAAACCACAGGTCGTCCTCAGACGCCTGTTCGACCTCCTCAGCATAAATGCCGAGCGCGTCGGATTCATCATACAATGCGGGGGTTCCAGGCCTCATATGCGCAAAATACAGCTATTTTGAGCTTTACCCAAGGGTTTTATCAGAGTGCGTTTGTACACCTTACATAGCACGCGCGCGCGATGGTCCGCGAGACCTCCCTGATCGCGCTCTGCGTATGGAAACCAAGGGCTTTCTGATGAACAGCGCCACAGAGCGCGCCCTTGCATTCATTTACAAACGGTCGTTTATTGGCGTTATATGAAACTGCAAAAGACTGTTTTGATGCCCCTGATAGGTTATGCCCGGGTCTCGACCGAGGATCAGACCCCCCTGCCCCAGTCGCAGGCCCTGAAATCAGCAGGCTGCGCCGAGATCCATGAGGAGCAGGCCTCTGGCGGCAATCGTGCGCGGCCGGTGTTGGCGCGCGTGCTGGAACGCGTCGCCAAGGGCGACACGCTGGTGGTCGTGCGGATCGACCGGCTGGCGCGGTCGCTTTCGCATCTCCTCGAGGTGATCGAACGGCTTGAGGCAAAGGGCGCATTCTTCCGCTCGATCGAGGATCCGATCGACACCGGATCCCCGCAGGGCAAGTTCACGCTGCAGGTTCTGGGTGCAGCAGCCGAGTTCGAGCGCGCCCTGATCCGTGAACGGACCAAGGCTGGGCTTGCCAGCGCACGAACAAAGGGGCGGGTCGGCGGAAACCCTGGCCTGCGCGCCCGGGATCCGGCTGCGCTACGCAAGGTCCGACTGGCGCGACAGGACGGATATATGGAACGCCTGAATGAAACTGCGCAGGACTGGGTGCCCCATGTGCGTCGGCTGCGCCCCGATCTGGCTTGGGAAGATGTGGTGCGCATCATCAACGGCCCCCTACCCGAGGCCCGGCGCTGGACGCAAAGCCGTCTGCTGCGCGCTGTGAACGCCTACGTCCGCGATGGGTTCCTCCCCGCGACCGTGCTTGATCGCGCGGGCCCGCGTGCGCGAGATGATCGCCTGCCCGCCATCGTCGCGGGTATCAAGGGCGCCGATCCCGACATTACGCTTCAGGCCATCTGCGCCCGCTTGGAGAACATGCGTGAGCGCACACCCCGCGGCCGGACAAGCTGGCAGCCATCATCAGTGAAGATGTTGCTGGAGCGGGCGAAGCGGCTTGGAATACTATGAGTGAGTTTTGACGCTAAGCCTGTTCGTCACATCAGGCGACATCTCCAATTGAGTGGCAACTTTACCCGCTAAGCAGTTTATCCTTGCAAATCTTCCATCGTGTGGAGTAATTGCAAGGTATGTATAAGCGCCAAACTCATCACTTTGTGCAATCCGCGCTAGAGAGCCAAGCTGCTGTTGTCCTCCTCGGCCCCCGGCAGGTTGGGAAAACCACGCTCGCTCTAGACATCGCTTCGGAGCAACCATCGGTATACTTTGATCTAGAACGAGATGCGGACAGGCAGATCCTGACCGAACCGGATCTATATCTGGATGAACAGGCGGGAAAACTCGTCATCCTCGATGAGGTGCAGCAGATGCCTGGCCTGTTCAAGAGCCTGCGTGGTCAGATCGACCAGCGCAGGCGGGCCGGTTTTCGAGCGGGCCAGTTTCTGCTCTTGGGATCAGCCTCCAACGTCCTACTCCAACAGTCGGCAGAATCCCTTGCTGGACGTGTCAGGTATATCGAAATGCCCCCTCTACAGCTTACCGAGGTGGGGGCTGATCAGTTGAATGCGCTCTGGCTGCGTGGTGGCTTTCCTGACAGCTTCATGGCTTCAAGCGATCAAGCCAGCATGGATTGGCGTCTGGATTTTCTGCGTACATATTTGGAACGTGACATCCCTGCCCTCGGACCGCGTATTCCAGCCGCAACCTTGCGGCGCTTCTGGACAATGCTTGCGCATGTGCAAGGTGGTCTATTGAACGCTTCAGCCCTCGCCGAGGGGCTGGGCGTCTCCGGCCAAACGATTGGACGCTACCTCGATCTGCTCGTTGATCTCATGCTGGTGCGGCGACTGCAGCCCTGGCATGAGAATGTCGGCAAGCGTTTGGTGAAATCGCCAAAGGTTTATGTCCGCGACAGCGGGGTCGTGCATGCCCTGTTAAGTATTGGGACAATCGAGGGCTTGCTCGGGCACCCCGTCGTTGGCGGCAGTTGGGAGGGGTTCTGCATCGAGGCCCTTCTTGCCGCTGCACCAACCGGCACCGAACCCTTCTTCTATCGCACTTCTGCCGGAGCTGAACTTGACTTGGTCCTTCGCCTGCCTGGGGGTGACATCTGGGCCGTTGAGATCAAGCGCACGACTGCGCCAAAGGTCTCGCGCGGGTTCTATGTGGGCGCGGAAGACATCAAGGCCAGCCGGAAGCTGTTGATCTACGCCGGAGAGCATGACGTCCCCGTGGCCGAAGGCGTTCGTGCAATGCCTCTTGAGCAAGGGATCGGGCTGTTGAGAGCACTATAGCGCAACGCTTGTTGCGCGCGTGCACGAGAGTAAGGAGTCTACTTGTTTTGTTCAGTTTTAAGTACGCCGCGCATTTCCCTGTGGCATTTTTTCCGGTCCCCGCAGGTCTCCCGGTGCGTACCGGTTGCATGGAATGCACATCGCAGCGGCCGCCCCGTCTACAACGGCTGTGGCCCATCTTCCTCCCCTACCCTTCTATGCGGCGCTTCGCATCCAGCGTGGTCAGGCCTTGGTCAACCGCGCAGCTACCCTTCGGGCTGCATCAGTTTCACAAGCGCCGACAATGAAACCGCCAAATGCTTCGGCACAATCTCCATCTTGACCTCCGACCTGGAAATTACCATCGAACCCGTCGCGAGGTCGAACAGGACGGCCTTCGCGCAACGCGTCGCCGGACGCTCCCCGTGAGGCAAGCTGACCGAGTGCGGCGGCATCTAGAAGATTCAGAAAGGGGAGACCGGTGCTGGCTACTTCACGGTGAGCATCTGTGATCACGGCTTCAACGCAGACATGGGCAAAGCCACCAACTAGGACGGTCATCTCCCGGGGTCCGAAAGACGCGGCGTGAAACATGCATGGTTGATCGGCTTCGCTCTGGTCAGCCACTTAAACTCCAATCTTGAACGCGTTCAAGATTGGAGTTTCTGGAGCCACTGAACCTCAAAATAAGCGCCTGAAACCTATAGGCGCGTGGTATCTTTATCTTTTGCTCAGAACCATGCTACCATTGGAACAGAATCGAGTCGAACTCGGACCCAACCGAAGTCAGGGCTTATAAATGAGCGGTAGTTTAGAACAGTTTTTGACGGATCTGTCACGTGGGCTTGAGCGCACGATGGTGGCAGTGAACAAGGAACTCACCTTGCGTCAGCGCATCAAGCGAACCTGGTCCATGCGCCAGTGCGCTAGGTTTCTCAATGTGAGTATTCAGTATCTGACCAAGTTCGCCAATTCGAGCGATGACTTTCCCGCAGGAGAATATGTTGGAAGAGAGCGTGTTTTCACGCTTTCAGAATTGATGCACATGCGGGCCCTTCTGGCAGCCTCGGCAAAGCGGCCGTACGACTACCTGGCCTGGCGGAAGCCTGACGCACCTTTGCCCGTCATCTCGTTTGCAAGCCAGAAAGGCGGCACCGCCAAAAGTCTGAGCGCCGCGCATTTTGCCCAGTATCTCAGCTTGCACTACGGCATGCGTGTCGGTGTCATGGATGCTGACCCGCAAAGTACAATAACGCTCTACTTCGTCGGGGGAGAAGGCCTTCCCCAAATGCCCGACGAAAACACCGCCTCCATGGTGGACTTTGCTGGACTCTTTCAGTCGGAAGACGCGCCATATACCGACCACGATGCGCAAACGCTCGACAGCTTTCTTCTCAAGACCTCCTGGCCAGGCCTGCGCCTGCTTCCAGCTCACGGCGAAACATCCGAGGGCGAGATCCAGATTGCGCGGCTTGTCCGCGAAGCCCCCGCAGGAAAGAGCTTTTACCGCTACCTACGCGATGCCATCGACCGCTGGAAAGCGGGCCACCCACCGAAAACGCTACCCAACGAATTGGTAGTCGACGGCAAGGTCGACCAGGAGCGGCTCGACACCGCACTAACGGAGACGCTGGATGTCATCATCATCGACTATCAACCCGCGCTCACACTGTTCCAGTTGAATAACGTGATTGCGTCGTCTTCGCTGGTCATACCGCAAACCATGAAGGGGTTCGACATCGCGACGTTGTCGACCTTTGTGACTGGCCTGCTTGGGATGCTTCAGCACATCCTGGCCCATGAAAGGATCGAGATCGGAACCGGTGCGAACATGCTGTTGCCAACGATCGTTCAACGGTCCAATGCGCAGGATCTTAACCACATCGGAAACCTGCTAGAACATTGCCCCACGGAGATTCTGCCCGTGTTTTATCTGCGTTCCGACGCGATCTCGAACGCGTCGGACGTCTATCAGTCCGTATACGAATACGAGCCGGACACGCCGGGAAAGCGCAAGGGGATCAACCGGTTCATCACGAATGCCGATGCCGTGAACGACGCCATAATATCGCGACTCTGGCCAGGACTCGAACGTGGCTACGCCAATACTTGGATGGACGAATTCTATGAAGATGACGGCGAGGGTGAAGCATGAAACGCAGTATTCCAAGGTCTCTGGTCAGCAAGGCTACCAATCTCGATACAAACAAGGAACGTGCGAGCGGCTCCGAAGGCAGGACAGAATCGAGTGATGCTGTTTCGACTCCTTTCAAGGGGGCCGGCAGTGCCTGGAAATCAGGAGCGCTTGCGCAGTCGCAAGCTGCAGTAGAGCGAAGCAGAGCCGAGCTTTGTTTGGATATCCTCAACGGTCGCCATGAGATAAGCCTGTCGCCAGATCAAATCTCCGATCCAATGGGAACCGACCGCCGACAAGACTGGATGTCCCAGGAAGCCTTCAGGTCTTTGGTAAACAGCATCGCTTCGAACGGGCAGGACACGCCCATTCTAGTGTGGCCGGAGGATCCGGATTGGCAGCCGGATCCGTTGGACCCGTCGAATATCGCGGGGGTTCCATTCGTGATGCTGACAGGACGCCGCCGACTGGCTGCCGCGTCAGAGCTCGGTGTACCCCTTCGTGCAATACTTGCTCCGCCTGACGCGCGAAACGCTGAGAACAGCAAGTTTGAAATGTTGTTTCTGCGGTTTCGCGAGAATGAGGAGCGCGAGAATCTCAGCCCTTTTGAGCGATTGGTTTCGATTGGTGAAATGTATGAGACGCTGGCTTCTGGCGAAGAGAAACTGACAGCTGTGGCCTTCGCCAAGAAAATTGGTGTGCATGAGAGCCTAGTCTCGCGAGCACGGTCCGTTTTCGCTGCGCAGGATCAAATCTTGAACACGTTCAAGAACGTCTACGACATGAGCTTTCGCGATTTACAGGGTGCCTTAGCGAGCTTGGAGAGAACGAACAAAGCCAAGCCAAAACCAAAGACAAAGCCCCAAAAACTCACCGTAAAGCGCAAGGTGGGCAACCGAAATCTTTCGGTCACTTCCGTCGATGGAAACCTATCAATCAAGGTTGCAGGAGTGCCGATTGACCAAGAGCGTCTCGAAAAGCTTGGAGACTTAGTCGCAAGCTATTTGAACGTCGAAGACGCGGAGAAGGATACCGACTGAAGACAGCGTTGGTGAGATGTTCTTCGGAACGATGAGGCAAGGAGCAAAAAAGGAACGACAAGTGAATTAACGGCAAAAGAAAAGCCCCCAAGCGGTGTGGCCTGAGAGCTGATCTTAATGGTTTGGTCACCTTCAAGATAAGTCTCACAGGATTCACTGTCAACGACGAACGCTTCTGAGCGAACGGCTTTCTTTTGCCTCCACACAACCGGAGGTGAGATACAGGCATGAAACATACAGGTTGGCGCAAGCCGACACCGGGTCTTGGGGTTGCTGAGCAGCTTGCCCAAGCCGGTGAACGGGTAGCAGTACCCAAGACGCGGGCATTTGTCGCGCTCAAGCGCGTTGGAGCGCATATCGGTCTGAAGGCCGGCGACATGATGCTCCTCGATACACTGGGGGCCTTCACGCAGGCCCAGGACTGGGAGGAGGGGCAGCGCCCGATCGTCTGGGCCTCTAACGCCTATCTGATGGAACAGACCGGCTTCTCTCTGTCGGCACTAAAGCGTCATGCGCGGCGTCTGGCAGAGAACGGTGTGATCTCTTTCCAGGATAGCCCGAATGGCAAACGGTGGGGCCGCAGAGACGCTGAGGGGCGTATCGTCGAGGCCTACGGCTTCGATCTGTCGCCGCTTTCGGCTCGAGTCGAGGAGTTTGAAGAGCTGCAGGCCGAGTTGCAGGCCGAGCGCGAGCTCTGCCAGCGCTTGAAGCGTCAGATCACGGTTGCGCGCCGGATGATCCGCGCGCGGATCGAGGCGGCGGTAAGCGGCGCGTTGCGCGGGCCCTGGACGCAATTCACGGGTCTCTTCGAGGAGCTTCTGGACCGACTTCCGCGCCGCCATCAAGCCTCTGAACAACTGGAGCGACTACTGGCGTGGTTCAAGGAACTTCAGGAACGAGTCGAGGCGGCCTACCTCAAGGCGACTGGTGCGATAAACCCTGTGGAAAACACCGACAAAAATGACGCCCAAGTTATGAAGAAGACTCAAGAAATGAACTCCAGGGAGGTCATTTCTGAACCCCATATACTAATTACAAATCAACTTATTCCTGTAATAAGTAATTCCTCTGAAAAAGAGGAAGCGGCGGATGTCGTGCCCAATGCACGACCCGAGGAGCGGGTTGATGGGGAACTGGAAGACTGGGTTGCAGAGGTGCGCAAGAAGCGAACCGCGCTTGACCTGCCAACAATCATGCAGGCCTGTCCAGAGTTCGCGTCCTGGGCGCGTAATATGGGCGGATTCCTGAAGGATTGGGGCGATCTGCATCGGGTTGCCGGGCAACTCAGGCCGATGATCGGGATTTCGGAGCATGCTTGGAACGTGGCTCAGGACCGAATGGGCACTCAGGTGGCCACGGCTGCGTTTGCACTTGTGTTCGAGAAGCACAGCGCGGGCGAGGTTGCTTCACCAGGCGGATATCTGCGCGGCATGGTCGAGAAAGCCGGGGCAGGGGAGCTGCATCTTGAGCGTAGCTTTTATGGCAGGCTCAGCGGGCAAGCGGCGTAAGAGGGTAAGATTAAAAGATGTTACGCATCCGCAGATGTAGGCAGGGCTGTAGAAAAATATCTTGCCGATCTGCTGAATCTGCTAACTACCTGCCAAGTAACGATAATTTAGCAACTTGTGCAAGCTTTTGCCGATTCCCGTTGCCGATTTTGCGTCCCCAGATGCCTCTGCTGTTCCAGATCAATGGCTTCGACAAAAACGCAGGCATGGCGCGGTGTGGTGAGGATCCGCTGAAATTGGCCAGGACAGGGTCAATGCACGAAAAAAGAGAAAGTGTTCTTCGGGTTTTGTGACTGACGGATGAGGGCCTTTGGGGTCCCTCAGATGGGTCCGGGCCGGGTTCCGGTTTGCCGTTCCTGATTAAGGGCATTCCCATGCAAACAGGTGTCTTGCGCGTGTTGCGCGCGACCGCTGCCTCGTGGTGGCGACACAAGGAACTACGCCGAACCGGCCAGACGGGGCAGGCACAGCAGCCCAAGCGCGAGACCATCCTGCGTGATCTCGGCTATCTGAAGCAGGCGGCGTTATTGCCAAACGCGCACGTGATCTGCGGAGAGGGCGGGACATTCATCCATCTTGGTTGGACCACCGTGTCGACCTTCGCGCCGATCGAGCGCTTTCCCTTGGCCTCTCTTGCGGTCGCACGAGGGACCCCGTTCATCGATATCCGACCCGTCACCGATGTCATCGCCTTCGCGAACCTGCCGCGGGTGGCGCGGGACGGATCGGACGACTCTGAACACTGGGGCCCTGGCAGGTCCGTCTCGCTGACCACCTACATCGACATGGTCGAAGGGCTCGGCGCGAGGATCGCCAACGATCCACGCCCCCGTCAGTCAACCTGATCACCACTCCCTCTCATCAACACTCGAAAGGAGGCCATCCATGGCCCGATCCCGCACGCCCAAATTCGATGCCTCCGAGGTCATCACCAACGAAATCATCCGTATCATTGAGCGCGGCGTCCTGCCGTGGCGCAAGCCATGGACCGCAGGTGGCAGCTCTCGTCCCCTGCGCGTGGGCGGAGAACCCTACCAGGGAGTGAACAACTTCCTGCTGACGATGCGGACCGTGATGGCGGGCCACAGCTCTCCCTTCTGGATGACGTTGCCGCAGGCCAATGCCTTGGACGCAAAGGTCCGCAAGGGCGAGAAATCCTCTGTCGTCGTCTATTACGGTCAAAGCCGGAAAGACGCGGGCGGCGATGAGCATGACCGCAGCGACGGGGATGATCACTCCGAGGAAGCCCGCATCTTCCGCTTCCAGAAATCCTACCGTGTGTTCAATGCCTGCCAGATCGAGGGCTTGCCCGACAGCTTCTTTCCGGACCCGGAGCCAGCGCACGAGCATCCGCCGTCCGAGCCCATCCCGCACATGCAGGCGTTTTTCGATGCCATCGACATCACAACCGTCTTCACGGGCACGGAGGCGTACTATTTGTCCCCCGTGGACAAGGTTTACATGCCATCCATCACGCGGTTCCAGGACCCGCGCAATTTCTACGGGGTCTGGGCCCATGAGCTGGCCCATGCCACGAAAGCCCCCCATCGACTGAACCGTGATTTCGGGTTCTCGAAGTTTGGCAACACGTCCTATGCGCGCGAGGAGATCGTCGCGGAATTGACCTCGGTGTTCCTGGGTCAGTCGCTCGGCTTCACGGCGCATACGCTCGAGATGAATGCCGCCTATCTCCACAACTGGTTGCGCGTTCTTCGGTCGGACAAGGGTGCGATCTTCAAGCACGCCGCGGACGCGCAGCGCGCCTGCGACTATCTGATTGCCAGATCGGAGATGGGCAGGGCAGGTCGCAGTGCCGAGGCCGCCTGACCACACGGAGAACGGAGACTCGCATGTCACGCAAGGAACCCAAGACGCTGCGGGTGGCCTGCTTCGAAGACGGCCGCCGCAAGATCATCACCTTCAAGCGCGGTGCCTATTGGTGGAGCCCGTCCGAGGGCGCTTACCCGCTCTCGGCGGCACTCGAGAGCATCAAGGAACAGGGCGGCTGGATCGAAACCATCCCCAACCCGAATTACAGACCCAAAGGGCTGTTCGGGTAGGGCACCTTCTGCTTCGGTCCTTCCGACAAGCAGAAAAGAAAAAAGCGGGCTTTGGGAAGGGTGTTTCAACTTCTCAAAGGAGATCCCCATGTCCATGACCGTTCAACCCCAGCCAGACCGTCCGGATCCGACGGTGATCGCGGCGCAGAACGACGCGTTCCGCAAGCTCGCGTGCCTTGGAGTGCCGCCCGCGCAGCCCATCCAGGGCCGGATGCATGTCACCCGCTCGCTTATGGAGGCCAGCGACGGCTTCATGGCCGAGGCGGTGAAGGCCACTGGTGAATTTGCAACATTCGAGCCTGAGAATGATCCCGAGGGATGGCACGATTTCGGAGCGGTCGAGATCCGGGGCGAGACCGTGTTCTGGAAAATCGATCTCTACGAGGCAGACTCGGATTTCCGCTACGGGGCCGAGACCCCGGACAATCCCGCCACGACCATGCGCGTGCTGACCATCATGCTGGCGCGCGATTGGTAGGCGAGGGGACACCCCCCAAACCTTACACGTCAAGCAATGAAGGCCCACTGGCCCCTCAAAGGGAGAGATGCCGTAATGGGGCTGTCGGCGAATCGGACATGTTTCGCTTGTTTGTCAGCATGATGTGGAGTGCCGTTGCCCTTGATGCGCCT
>NZ_JARAMM010000035.1:0-18238 GCF_028807335.1 Sulfitobacter sp. PR48
TACACCGCATCGGGCCAGCTACCCGAGCGCTCCGAGGGGGTTATTTTTGCATGCCGATAGGGGGTCAAGTTTGCGTGCCGATTGACAGATCACGTTCGCGCTTGCCGCCCACGAGTGAATCGACAGTCAGTACCAGAGCCGAGTAACCGGCCGCCTGTGCCCGGTCGATCAGCGCATCAGCGAATGCGCCCTTCCCCCACGGATAAAGCTGGAACCAGAGGGGACCCTTGCTCCTCCGCGCGATCTCTTCCAGCGTCGTGTTCGAGGCGGTCGAAACCGTGAACCCGACCCCGGCTCGTTCGGCCGCAGCGGCGAGGTGCAGATCTCCCTGGGGCCAGTAGAGGCCGTTCAGCCCTGTCGGCCCTATGAAAAACGGCTTCGAGTATGTTTCCCCGAACAGCTCCAAGGTGAGATCGACGCTCCCCCCTTTGAGGATTCGCGGCGTGAGAACGATATTCGTGAAGGAACTGCGATTGTGCCGCAGCGTCACCTCCGATTCCGCGCCCCCATCCAAATAATCGAACACCACCCGTGGCAGGCGACGCCGTGCCTGCGCCCGCAAGTCTTCGATATTGATTGCTGTCGTCATAACGCCTGTCGCCCGCCGAGCAGAATCCGTCGAGGGAAGCTATGAAAGTCCGACGGCACCACGAAAAAAGAGCCGCCCAAAACCCCTTGAGGCCTTGGACGGTTCAGGGAGGAAACATGTGCGCAAGTTATTCCGCCGCTTCCGTCTTGCTCGACGTGTCCACCAGTGTTCGCCAATCGACGTCCTTAGGATACACTCCCTCGTGAGAGGCGATTACCCTTTGCGGAATCTTCGACTCGGTGCCGATTGCCTGGCCACCTTCGGCGACTTTCTTTGCCGCATCGGCCATGAGGCGGCGGAACTCGACAATCGCCAGGTCGGAGGCCCCAAGAATGTCCGTGTGACGCTGTACGCGGCTACCCATCGAAACCCACATCACAATATCTTCGTTCGGAATGCCGTCCACGCCGGTAAAGTGGCCCTCTTTCATCCTTTCTCGGTCCTGCTTGAAGTCGTTCTCCAACGTCCGGAGAGAGCGCCATTTGTGGTCCACGTCCTCACCCGGTACGGCATGGGCAAACTTGCGCCACTCTTCAGTGGAGGGAACGTTCGGTCCGTCGAAGGCTATGAAGTGAAACGCTGTCTCATCGTCATTGATCGGCACGATGACGCTGGCGACCCGGTAGTTGTTGTTCGGCGGAATCAGCGAATAATAGGGCGCGATAAATTCGGTGATCCGGAGATAGTTGTGCGTCTGAGCGTTTTTGATCGGCTTACGGATCGCCGCGTAATGGAAACCGTAGCTCGTGGTTTCAGTCTGCATACGCGGAGATTTGTCTGTCGATGGGCGGTACCATGATTTGTCGTCCGCCGCGGCGCCCTCGACCCGTGCCGGAACCATATTCGAGGAATGGAGCGATGATGAATGCGCGCTATCGATCTGGCCCTCGTGAATCTGCGCCCAGTTGGCGGGCACGCGAATCTTCAGGATCGAAACTGGGGTGTCTTCGGTTGGCGCAAAGGCCGGCGGCTGGAACTCGGGCATATCATCTTTCTCGCCGAGCCAAGCCCAGACGAAGCCGCCCCACTCCCGCACGGGGTAGGAACGATGTTTGACCTTGTCCATCAATGGACTGCCTTCCGGCTCTGAAGACATTGCGACGACATTGCCTTCAACATCCATCTTCCAGCCGTGATAGAGGCAGCGCAGCCCACATTCCTCGTTACGGCCATAGACCAGAGAGGCCTTTCTGTGGGGGCAAAGCTCATCCAGCATTCCCAGACGACCCTTGGTATCCCGGAACGCGACATAGCTTTCGCCGAGAACTTCGACTCGAAGCGGTTTGCCGTCCGACTCTTCAACCTCTTCGATCAGGCATACAGGCGTCCAATGCTGACGCATAAGTCGCGCCATCGGGGCATCCCCCGTTACGCGTGTAAGCAGTTCATTCTCTTCGGGTGTAAGCATCTGGGCTCCTCCAATGGCATCCGACTCTTTCAGTGGATGAGTGGTTTTCGACCTCTCAACTATTCTTAGCTCTCTAAGTTTTATCTGTCAACGTAACCTGCCACTTTTTTTTCCCGCGTTGTAGGTATCGACCTAACTTGTTGTCCGAAATAGCGGGTTCTGAACTAGATCAAGCTGACGAGATCGCAAAACCGAGATACTTTCGCGCAATTGTGGTCCGGAACCTCCCCGACAGCGGCTTGCCGGGCCCGTCTCTGAGGTGTCATGGCAGCCAGCCTGTGCATAAGTCGCGGCAAGCGAACCATCTCGCTTCACCGTGTGAGCCATGGACGCAATCTCTTGCCCAGAAACGGCGCAACGTAGACACCGTTCACTCCGGTGAGCACCAGCGCAACAAGAAACAGAGACACGGGACCTGGAAGGTTTTGCGTGAGCGGTTGCAGCGCGTAGTAGATAAGGATCAGCAGGGGATAGACACCCAGCATGCTGGTGACCCAGGCCTTCCAATAGCGCGGCGCGGCTGGCGGTTTCGGGTCAGTACCGTTGGCCGGCACCTGGTGCCCTACAGTCACCGAAGCGAAGCTCAGCCTCTCTTCGAGATCATGGGCCAAGGCGGCCATTCCGTCTCGGAGCGAAACGGATGCTTCTTCCCCAAGCAAGGTCACCGAAAAGATGATCTGGTCAATGCCAGTCTGATTCTGTAGGGACATGCGAGCGTCAAATCGGTTCCAATCTAGGTGATACAGAGCGGCATCGTTTATCGCCTTCGCGACGACCGCGGCCTGTGCAAGGGGTGCTCTGATGGAAACCGACAGCTCGGGGATCGCGTCGGTGCCAATACTAAGCTGTTTTGGCCCAAGTTCTTCCGGCCCCGGTGTTTCATTCATTTCCTGAACCTCGAAATACTTTGCGCCGGTTGCGAAGTGATCAGCTCCCACCTATGGAAGTAGCCGCCTGTGTTCCGCGTCATAGGCCGACCGGCCCGGACCAACCTTAAAAATTGGCCCAGGCCACATGCCGTCTCTGGGTTGAATCCCTCGATGACCAGACTGCGCTTCAATCGGGTCAACCTGCTGAGGCGCCACAGCTAGGCACTGTCCACGCGGGCGTTTTCTGTCGTGAATGCGATCTGCCGGAATAGCATTGCGACAATCACTAAAATACAGATCGCGGATACCGCCAAGTAAGGGCTTACGGCGCCAATCGCAGCGATTGGCAGTACGCCCCGTTCGACTGCACTGAGTTGCGTCTTGACCAAGCCTTCCAGAGAGGCTGCGACCGCGAGTGCTCCGGCAAAGGCGCCCACTACGGCCAAAGTGTTTGCCAGAGGACCGAGCTCTAGGAGGATGCCTGGGTTCCACACGAAGGCGAAGGGCAGAAGGAAGCCGACGATGGCCAGCCGGACTGCGGAGAAAGCGATCTTGAAGGGGTCTTCGTCGGCGATCGCTGAGGCCGCGATTGCTGCCACGGCGATCGGTGGCGTAAGTGCCAAGAGAATCGCATAGTAGAGCAGAAACATCTGGCTCGGCAACGTCGGGAAACCGAGCTTTGCCAGCGCCGGTCCGACCAGCACGGCTGCCAGGATATACGCACTGGGCGTTGGCATCCCGAGACCGAGAACAATCGTGACGACCGCGGCGATAACGAGTGTCAGCAGTGGTTGCATGTTGCTGACAGTCAAAATGACGTTCGCGGATTTCATTCCAAGGCCGGTCATCGACAAGCCGCCAATCACAAGACCGGCCGCGGCACAAGCGCCGGCGACTGGCAGAATCTGGAGCGTAGTCGCCCCCAGCCCTTCCACCAACTGCCACAGTGACAGCCGTGTGTCTTTCAGCATCATCGCGGACAGGATGGTTACTAGAACTCCGACACCGGCTGTGAAGGTCGGGGAATACCCCAGAATGAGGGCGACGATGATGCCGATGATCGGCAGCAGGAAAACCCATCCGGTCCTGAATGTTTCCTTTGCTGAAGGTATTTCGTCTGCAGAGGGTCGAAGGTTGTGCTTGACTGACCGGAAGTGAACCTGAGCGAAGACACCCGTGTAGTATAGAAGCGCCGGCACCAGAGCGGCGAGCACGATGGCGTTGTAGGAAATGCCGGAATACTCGGCCATGATGAAGGCTGCTGACCCCATGATCGGAGGCATCGCGCTTCCGCCAGACGACGCCGCGACTTCCACCGCCCCCGCGAACCGTGCCCGATAGCCGAGTCGCTTCATGACAGGGATCGTGATCGACCCCGTTGCAACAACATCGGATGTTGGGCTCCCGGACATCGTGCCGTACAGGCCCGACGAAATGATCGCGATTTTGGCGGGGCCGCCGCGCGCATTGCCGGTCACAAGCGCTGCAAGGTTGAAAAAGAAGTCCCCTCCCCCGGCCTTGGCCAGGAATGTTCCAAACATCACGAACAGGAAAACATAGCTAGCAACGACCTGAAGCGGCACGCCAAAAAGTCCATCGGTGGTGAAAACCAGAATATCCAAGAGATAGCTGAACTCGCTGACGCGATGCCCGAATGGCGGCGGCAGAAGAGAGCCAAACAGATTATAAATCAGGAAGAGGGCGACAACGCCGGTCAGGCCTAGGCCGGTGGTCCGGCGGGTCGCTTCGATGGTCAGAAACAACAAGGCTGAGCCAAAGAAAAACTGATCGGTTGTGAATTCGTCGAGTAGACTGATCCGGTCCGCAATCGCTCCCGAGGTCACGTAGAAATACACCCCTGTGGCCAGGCTCAGCGCAGAGAGAACCCAATCATAGATCGGAATGCTGTCCGGCGCGCGCGAGGTCGCGCCGATCGCGAGGAAGAGAATCGTGAAAATGCCCGATACGAACAGAATGCCCTGAATGAGCGGATCGGAGATGATGAAGAGGTTCGAGTGGATTACCCAAACCGCGAATGCCGCCGCCAGAACCATGACGATGGTTCTCATCGGCGAGCCTAAATTTCTACGACGACCGGTTTCTGTAAGCGAAGGAAAATTCATGTAGACCCCGTATAAGGCAGAGAAGAGAAAGAACCGCGATGTATGGGCCGCGCGATGACATGACGTGACATCTCACGTAGCCACCGCGGGGCATTGCTCTGTGCAGTCGATGAGTGGGCCGGCGCGTGTCGTTGCAGCGCGCGCCGGCCGGATCGCGGGATCGACCTTAATTGAGCAGACCCAGTTCTTTGTAGGCACGCTCCGCACCAGGATGGAACGGCAGCGTGGTCTGCGACGTCAGAAGTTCCGGTGTGAGCGCCTGCATCGCCTTATGCACGCCGCGGATCTCGTCGATATTGGACGCGATGCTCTTTGCGAGCATGTAGCCAGTTTCTTCCGGCAGTACATCGGAAGTGATTACCATCGCACCCAGTGCGAGCGTGACGACATCTTCGGTCTGGTTCTTGTAGCTGTCGGCTGGAATTGTGAACGTGCCGGTTCCGAAACGCTCGTTGGTCGCAGCGATGATGTTTTCGGGAACGCTGAGCAACACGACGTGATTGCCCTCGTCAACTTTACGGAACGACGAATGTCCGATGAAAATGCCGTTGATCACCATATCGGTGCGGCCGTCTGCAATCAGATCTGCTTGCTGTGACGAACCACCACGGACAAGCACGCCGCCATTGGACTCGATCGTGGCTTCGTCGTAGCCCGCCTCTTCGAGCATGAAGGTCGCGATGTTGGCGACGATGTTCCCGGCATTGTTGTTCGCAACACGGATCGCCGCGCCGGACGTCGCGAGGTCGTCAATGCTGTCGATGCCATATTCTTCGGCAAGAGACTTCTTGATGAAGAAGTGCATCGGCGCCCAGTTGTACATGTAGCCGATGGCTTGAAGGTTCTCGATCGGCGCGTCAAACGGTTCGTCCCCTGCGAGGGCCAGCTTGATCTCGGCATCATGTGCCATCCCCAGGTCGGTCCGTTCACGGCCCAGAAGGCCGATGTTCGCAAAGCCACCACCGGTGGCCTGATAAGTCACCACGCCGCTCGGGTCATCCGCCTTGACGGCACGGTCAATACCAGCGCCCAGAAGCGACCAAAGCCCCGAGGGATTGCCGCCTGAAAGGGTCACATTAACGCTTTCTGCGGAAGCAGCGCTCGCAAGAACCGCGAGGCCGATCGATGCGGCAACGGCTTTGATTGGAAATTTCATGTCTTCCTCCCTGTTTTCAGTAGACATCTAATATTAGATATCTATCTTTAATGCTAGTAGTCTATCCACTCGCACCCGTCAACCCTGATTGAAGTCGAGACTATTGTTCAGCGAAAGCCACTCAAGTCATAGTTCCTGACGCGGAACACGCCGAAGCCGTGTGTCCGGCGTAGGTGCTTTGTCGTGACGCACTATCAACCCGTGGAGCCCCGGAGCAGCAGGCCTCAAACCCCCGCCCCCATAGGCTCTCTATGTCCGCAACCGCCATTGAATGGCCCGCGCCGGACACTCGGCACGCATGGCTCGCGATTCAGTTTGCTGTGTTGCCCTTGGTCGGGGGAACACGGACCCCTCTGGCGGCCGCATCCTGTTCGTCATTTTCGAGGTTCCGGATCATCACGGCAAGTGCGTGTCGCAAGTCTTCCTGAGCTTTCTTGGACAGTCCCGCCATCGCTGCATCGTTCACTTCGAGCGCCAGAGGTTCGAGAACGTCGCGCAGCTCCAAGCCCTTCCGCGTCAGAAACGCGTGCTGGCGCCGTTTGTTGCCCTCGACGTTGCGTCGCTCTATGAAACCCAATTCTTCCATTTTGATGAGCGCGGTGTGGGCGGTGGGTTCGGTGAGATGCGCCCGGTCGCTCAGTTCGCGTTGCGACAACCCGTCTTCCTGCCAGAGGATGCGCAGGAAAATCCACTGACCGAACGTAACATTTTCCGTTTGCAGTCGAAGTTGAAGCGCCCGGTTGAACCCGCGGGCCGCCAGTCGTACCAGCCGGGCCATGCGCTCGTCGGGTTGGACAGGTACGTGGCTTGATTGCTTTTCTTTCATCGCATCGCTCACGGCCTGTCTCCACACATGGTTTTTATCCAAACAGCGCGCCCGCCCGGACTTGATAGCTAAGAACTCCAGAGTTGTGGCGCGCGCAACATAGGTGCCGAGCCTTGGTACAAAGTCAAGACATGGAAGCCGGGGTGCCTATCGTTGGGCCCGAGTATGGACTTTCTTCCGGGGTGGTTTTGCCCCTGTGTCGGGATTGTGCGCCGGTTGCTTTCCAGTACGCGACCATCATGCGCCGACACCTGCCTTGCACCACTGTGCCGCACAGCGCCGGGCAACCGTTGTGTAACGCCTCCGGCAAACCCGGCGCGGTTCACGGCCATTCAATAGGTGCAAGGAACATAGGCTCTGCAGTTCGGCTGTGCACACCGTTCGCGCGGAGGGGTTGGTCAGTTCAGATCGTTCAACTTTTGTCGCCAGCGTTCCACCACATCGGGGTTCCTGACATATGTCGGCAGATCACCTTTCATGATGCGTGTTGCGTTTTCGACGAGGACGTCGGGCATGACCGTGTAGAGATCAATGGTGTGGCCCAGGATATGCGGGGTGAGGATCACCCGGTCGAGGCCGCGCAGCGGGTGGTCGGCGGGCAGCGGTTCGGTTTCCGTCACGTCCAGCCCCGCACCGGCCAGGTGTCCTGCTGTCATCACCCGCACCAGCGCATCCTCGTCAATGAGACCCCCGCGCGAGGTGTTGATCAGAACCGCATTTGTCTTCATCGCGCGCAGTTCCGCCTCGGCAATCATGCCTCGCGTCTGCGCGTTGAGCGGCACATGCAGGCTGACCACATCGGACGTGGTCAGCAGCGCGTCGCGCTCCACCAACCGTACGCCCGCGGGTGCGGTGTCAGGTGTCAGGAACGGATCGTGCACCAGGATCTGTGCCGGCTCGAACGCCAGCAGTCGCTCGATCACCCCGGCCCC
Source organism: Sulfitobacter sp. PR48 (assembly GCF_028807335.1). Classification (NCBI taxonomy): domain Bacteria; kingdom Pseudomonadati; phylum Pseudomonadota; class Alphaproteobacteria; order Rhodobacterales; family Roseobacteraceae; genus Sulfitobacter; species Sulfitobacter sp. PR48. The sequence continues at coordinate 7,904 of NZ_JARAMM010000035.1, forward strand.
AATCCGGCCAGACCCGATCAGGCCGATCGTCCGGCCCCGCACCATCCGCGCATACATCTGCTGCGGCCGGCCCGCATTTTCGCGTAGCAGGCGTTCGGATTCATGCAGCCGGTACAGCAGCACCAGCATCAGCATCACTGTCGCCTCTGACATCGCCAGAAAGTTCTCGGGCGTTGCACCATTGGCCACGATCAGACCACGCGCGGCACAGGCCTCCAGATCGACCGCATCCACCCCGATCGTCGGAAAGACCAGCGCCCGCAGCCGTGGTGAGGCATCCAGATCCGCCTCGCTCAGCCGCGACCGCGAGCTGGCCACGATGATATCAACGTCCGACAGCAGCGCCTGCCGTTGCTCTTCCGTCAGCCGCAGCGGAACACCCGGGGTGATCTGGGGGCCGCGAACGACCTCCCAGCCTTCGGCCCGCAGCCGATCCGTTGCGGTGTCCAACACCTCTTCCAGCACAGGATCCTGCGCAATATAGATCTTCGGGGTCATCATCAGTCGCTCCGCGTCAGGCCAGCGACCATGTTGGGGTTATACCCCGGCTGGACACGTGCATCGATCACTACGCTCTTGCCCGCGCGCACCATCTCGACGCCCTGTTTGATCGCCTCGACCAGCTCGCCCGCGGTAAAGACCGGGCCGATCCCTTCGCAGCCCTGCGCCCGCGCAACTCCGGCAATGTCGATATCCGGATCACCGATACGCTGGCCGATCCACTTGTTCTCGACCGGGCGGTTGCGGGCCACTGCCACGCGTTCCTGGTGCACCTCGTCATTGTAGAACGAGCGATTGTTCGACACCACCGCCAGGAACGGAGTGCCATAATGCGCCGCCGTCCAAAATGCCGAGGCCGCCATCATGAAGTCGCCGTCCCCAAGAACCGCAACAGGCAGCCGGTCGCTGTCTTTCAGCGCCAGCGCCGCCCCGATCAGCATCCCAGGACCCGAGCCGATCCCCGCGCCGCCATCCGAACCCAGGAAGTCCAGCGGATGACGGAAGTGCCACGCCTCGCCCGCCCAACCCAACGGCCAACGCACAAAGCTGGCACAGACACCTTCCAAACCTTCGCCAAGCGCCCCGGCCAGCGTCATGATATCAAGCTCAACATCTGCATCGGGGGCGTTCAGCGCGGGTTTGACCGGCAAATCACCGGGCATCTCGCCCGCCCCTACACCCAGGGCATCGGCAATCGCATGCATCGCAACATCCGGGCCACAGGCCAGGTGCAGATCCAGCGCAGGCAGCGCCTGATGCTCCATCCCCCAGCCATTGTGCAGCTGATAATCCAGCGACGCCTGGATCACCTGCGCCGTCACTTCGCCCGCCAGTTTCAGCGTACCCGCGACATCCAGCCAGTCCAGACTCAGGATCACATCGGCCTCGCGCAGCACCGCGCCCGCCGCGTCGTCGATGAAGAAGGCTGGTTTACCCCGATGCCGCGGGTGATCCGTCGGGAAAGACGCCCCGATCCGGATATCCGTCAGAACCTTCGCCCCCAGCCCCTCGACAAAGGCCACACGCCGCGCCCAATCCGCCGGATCGCGCGACACCCGCCCCGCCAGCACCACAGGCGCCTTGGCGTTCTTCAGCAGGTCCGCCGCACGTGCCACGCCTTCGGCCGAAGGAGCCGCAGGCAAAGGCGGCTGGTAACGCGCAAAATCCGGCAGCGCCGGGGCCTGCGCGTGCTGCTTTTCCTGGATCGACACATCAAAGTTCACATAGGTCGGCCCTTTCGGCTCGCTCCGCGCGATCACATCCGCACGCAACATCGATTCCAGCGCCGCCTCCATCGAGCCAGGCTGATCGTCCCATTTCACATAATTCCGGATCATCGACGCCTGGTCACGGCAGGTATGGAGCCAGTCAATCCAAGGACGCCGCAGCGCCGCATCAACCGGCCCCGTCGCACCATAGATCAGCACAGGAACCCGATCACACCATGCGTTGAAGATCGCCATCGTCCCATGCATCAGACCCACGTTGCTGTGCAGAATCACCGCCAATGGCTCCCCCGTCACCTTCGCATAGCCATGTGCAATCGCAACCGCATGCTCTTCGTGCAGACACAACAGCATCTGCGGATCTTCATTACCAAGGTGGTTCACAAGGCTGTCATGCAAACCCCGAAAGCTCGACCCAGGGTTCAGCGCAACATACTTCACCCCCAAACCTCGCAACATATCCGCAAATACATCGCTACCCCAAACTCCCAAACTATCCGACGATACTGGGCGCTCAACCTGATACAGCCTGTGCTCTGTCATGTGTTTTGGCCTTTCCTTATGAAGTGTTGATGCAGCAGCGCCCCATTTTGAAAGGCGTACGCAATAGGTATTTATTGCCCGCCGAAAGGGCGGGCATTTTGCATTTCAGACGGTCTGGAGCGGTTCAGAGGATCAGAAATCCAAACCGAAATCGACGGTCCCCGCCGAATGGGTCAAAGCACCGGAGGAAATATAATCCACATTTGCCGATGCGATTTCGCGCAAACGGCCAAGGGTCACATTCCCGCTGGCTTCTGTCTTCGCCCGCCCGTCAATGCGCTTTACGGCTTCGGCCATGTCTTCGGTCGACATATTGTCAAACATGATGACATCTGCGCCCCCGGTCTGAAGCACCTCGTCCAACTGATGCAAACCGTCGATCTCGATCTCGACCACGACCATGTGACCCACATTTCGCTGAACGGCTTCCAACACCTGTTTGATGCCACCAGCCGCTGCGATATGGTTGTCCTTGATCAGGATTGCATCGGACAGGGAAAACCGGTGATTGTGGCCGCCGCCATGCAAAATCGCGAGTTTCTCGACAAGCTTCAGCCCCGGTGTGGTTTTGCGTGTACAGGTGATACGTGTCTTGGTACCCGCAAGTTCCTGCACATAGGACGCTGTCAAAGTTGCCGTCCCGGACAACCGCCCGGCAAAGTTCAGGGCAACACGCTCTGCGGCAAGGATCGACGCCGCCGATCCCTCTATACGCATCAAGGTATCGCCCGTTTTGCAGGCCGTACCATCCGCGACAACAGTCTCGACAATAAGATCGGGATCAATCAGCCGAAACGCCAGAGAGGCCACCTGCATCCCAGAAACAACCGCGTCCTGCCGTGCACGCATTTGCGCCTTGTAGCGCGTGCCTTCAGGCAGAACGGAACGGGTTGTCACGTCGCCTGCTGCACCCAGGTCCTCCACAATGGCGTTCCGAACCATAGGTTCGAGGATGATATCGGGGACGTTCGCAACATTGCTCATTATTTTTCAGATCCTTGTCGGTTTGCAGAAAGGGTAGGAAGGGATGGTCTCATCCCGGCCAAAGCAATCAATAAAGAAAAAGCTTTTGGATCCCAGACCCCGTTCGCACATTACCTCTGCACCGGGTTACTGACCCGACAGATTGATATGCACATTCTTTTCATGGGTGAAGGAAATCAGCTCGCCAATACCTTCTTCGCGCCCGATACCCGATTGTTTGACCCCACCGAACGGGGCACCAAGGAAATGCCGGCCAACTTCGTTAACCCAAACAAACCCGGCCTCGACACGAGCAGCCGTGCGATGAGCCGTAACCAAGTCCCGAGTCCAAATTGCGCAGGTCAGCCCCAGCTCAAGTGCGTTGACCTCGTTCAGCATGGAATCTTCGTCCGACCATTTGCGGACCGCCAGAACTGGCCCGAAAATCTCTTCGCGAGCGATACGCATCTGCGGCGTTACATCCGCAAAAATCGTCGGCGCGATGAAGCTTCCCTGTGCCAGCGCACCTTCGGTCACCGCATGGCCGCCGGTTACGGCACGCGCGCCTTCGCTCATGGCGGATTCGATGAAGTCCATGATCCGATCGAACTGTGTCCGGCTGACGATCGCCCCCATCGTGGTCTCCGGCTCTGTCGGAATGCCTGGCTTGTACCGTTCGACAGCCGCTTTGAGATGTGAGATGACCGCATCGTGGATGTCTACATGCAAGAAAGCGCGGCTCGTCGATCCGCAAGATTGCCCGCACCAGCCGAAATTCATGCCGCCGACGATCGCATCGGCGATCTTCTTCGGATCGCTGTCCGGATAGGCGATCAGCGCGTTCTTGCCGCCGAGTTCGAGCAGCACTGGTTTGACGGTGTCGCTCGCGCTGCGCATCACCGCCCGGCCCGCGGGTACGGAGCCGATGAGTGTGACCTTGGCGACGTCGGGATGTTCGGCCAGCCCAGCTCCTGCCTCGACGCCGCCCGGCAGAACATTGAACGTGCCTTTAGGCAGCAGGCCATCGATGAGCTCCGCCAGCCGCAGCGAAGACAACGGAGCCTGAACCGGCGGCTTGATGATGACGGCATTGCCTGCGGCCAGAGGCGCTGCCATCTTTCCGCCGCAGAACATGAACGGATGATTAAAGGCAAGAATCCTTGCAACCACGCCCATCGGCTGGCGTAGGGTCATGTTGATGCGCTCTGGTCCCATAGGGATCGTATCACCCTTCATTTCGGTCACAAGACCGGCGAAAAACTCCATCTGCGCTGCCGCAATCGCGGCGTCGCCGCGCATTTCAGTATAGGGGTTGCCACAGTTTGCAGCGTCCATCATCGCCAGTTCATCGCCATGCTTTCGCAAGAGATTTGCGATTTCCTTCAGGATACGTGCGCGTTCCAGCGGCACAACATCCCGCCATACCTCGAACCCTTCTTTCGCTGCCGCAACCGCCGCATCGACATCGGCGCGACTTGCCGTCGCAACCGACCCGATCCGCTCGCCGGTTCCTGGGTTGAAAGTGTCTTCGTACTTTCCCTCTAGTGGCGGCACCCATGCGCCGCCGTAGTAGAGATGGGCTGGTTCTTGAAGAGAGAGCTTCGCGTCTAGTTTCAGATTTTCCATCTAAGGTATCCTCCCGGCTTGAGGCCCTAATAACTTAGACTTCTAAATAATGTCAATCAGAGAACCCGCCCGAGGGCCGATTGGACGCCAAGCAAGTGCGGCAAGTATGTTTCAATCGTCTGCTTCGGTGTCCAGCCGGCAGACGACAAACCGATATTGAGAGCAGCGACGGTCAAACCCTTGCGATCATTCAGCGGAACAGCGATTGACCGTAAACCCGTTTCCACTTCCTGGTCCACAAACGCATATCCGTCCTCTCTCGCAGCATCGATCCGGCACAAGGTCTGAACTGGGTCGAGTATTGAGAACTTGGTCCGCGGGGTAAGGTCCGAGCGTCTGACAAGCAGGTCAGCCTCTTCGCGAGGCAGCGCAGCCAACAGAACCCTTCCCATCGAGGTGCAATGGGCGGGGAGTCGTGACCCAGGCATGAGCCCGATGGACATCACACGTTTCTGCGCCGCGCGCGCGATATACACGATCTCGGTCTCATCGAGCAGTGCCACGGAACAGCTTTGACCAATTTGCTCGGAGAGTTGGTCAAGCCAAGGTTGGACAATCTGCGAGAGCGGTAGGGAAGCAAGTGCGGCCACTCCGAGCCGTAGGATGCGCGGGGTAAGAGTAAAAAACTTACCGTCATAGTCGGCGTAACCTTCGCGGTGGAGCGTCAACAGTACGCGTCGCGTAGCAGCGCGATCCAAGCCACTGGCGACGGCAGCTTCGGATATCGAAAGACGCGGGGATGTGGGTCCGAAGGCTTCGATCACTTTCAGCCCCTTGGCGAGCGAGGCGATGTAGTCGGTGGGATTGTTCAACATGCGAACGTTGATATACACATGTTGAAAAAAGATCAATATATGAACATTTTACTCGCTACGGCGGTAATCTAGGGATATTTCGAAGTGAATGTAAGGAGGATCCTGATGAACAAAACATCGCCCAGCCTCGCTGACGCGGTTGCGGATATCCCCGATGGCGTACAGGTTATGATCGGTGGCTTTGGAGGCTCCGGAGCCCCGATCGAACTGATCCACGCTTTAATCGACCGCTTTCGTGCCACCGGCAGCCCCAAGAATCTTACCGTGATAAACAATAACGCGGGAAACGGCGCGATCGGAATCGCCGCGATGATCAAAGCGGGGATGGTCAGGAAGATGATCTGCTCTTTCCCGCGCAGCTCCAACGCCGAGGCATTCAACGAAAAATACCTGGCAAGCGAAATCGAGCTCGAGTTGATCCCGCAGGGTACATTGGCCGAACGCATTCGCGCGCGCGGAGCAGGCATTCCCGCTTTTTATACGCCAACTTCTTTTGGTACCGAGCTTGCCGAAGGCAAGCCGACAGAGACGTTCGACGGCAAGATGTACGTGCAAGAGTTGTGGTTGAAGGCCGACTTCGCCCTGATCAAAGGCCATGATGGTGACGAGACCGGCAACCTTACCTATCGTTTGGCTGGCCGGAACTTCAATCCGTTGATGGCGATGGCTGCCGATCGCACGATTGCGCAGGTCTCCAACCTCCGCGCACCCGGCTCCATCGATCCTGAGGCGGTAGTTACCCCCGGAATCTTCGTCGACAAGATTGTCGAGGTTCCCGCGCCTCAACAAGAAGAAGTACTCGTGCGTAGGGGGGTGGTCTACTGATGTCCGGTTTCAATTTAATGGAAGACAAACTGACGAACGCGCAGATCGCGTGGCGTGCCGCTCAGGATATCGAAGATGGTTCCTATGTGAACCTCGGTATCGGATTTCCCGAGATGATCGCCAAGTTCCAGCCCGATGGCCGCGATGTAACCTATCATACCGAGAACGGCGTGCTGGGATTCGGAAAAGCCCCTGCGGAGGGACAGGAAGACTGGGATCTTATTAATGCGGGCAAAAAGGCGATTACATTGAAGCCCGGTGCATCCTTTTTCCATCATGCCGACAGCTTTTCGATGGTGCGCGGTGGCCACCTCGATCTGGCCGTTCTTGGCGCGTATCAGGTCGCCCAGAACGGCGATCTGGCGAACTGGCGCGTAGGCACCAAAGGCGTGCCGGCCGTGGGTGGAGCAATGGACCTTGTGCATGGGGCCAAGCGTGTGGCGGTTGTAACTGACCATGTAACCAAGGATGGCGGCCCGAAACTGGTCGAGGCCTGTACTTTCCCGCTGACAGGCGTCGGGTGCGTGACCCGCGTCTACACCTCTCTGGCCGTGATTGACATCGAAGATAGCAAATTCGTGCTTCGTGAAAAACTGCCGGGCATCACTTTGGACGCCTTGCAGGCGGTGACTGGCGCGACGTTGCACATTGTTGGCGAAGTTGCCGAACTCAATGTTCCCGAGGGAATCTCATGACTGACGTATACATATGCGACTACATCCGCACACCAATCGGCCGCTTTGGCGGTGCGCTTTCCTCCGTCCGCGCTGACGACCTTGCCGCGATTCCGCTTCGGGCCATTGCCGCGCGCAATCCGGGCCTCGACCTTGCCGCGATCGACGAGGTGATCTTCGGCTGCGCCAATCAGGCTGGCGAAGACAACCGCAACGTCGCCCGCATGGCGCTGCTTCTCGCAGGCTATCCCGAGACGGTGCCGGGTACGACGATGAACCGACTTTGCGGCTCGGGTATGGATGCGGTCATCACTGCAGCTCGGGCGATCAAATCCGGCGAGGCCGAGCTGCTTGTCGCCGGAGGGGTAGAGAGCATGTCGCGCGCGCCATTCGTGATGCCCAAGGCCACCTCCGCCTTCTCGCGGGCCAATGAGGTCCACGACACCACTATCGGCTGGCGTTTCGTTAACAAGCTGATGAAGGAAAAATATGGCGTCGACAGCATGCCCGAGACGGCAGAGAATGTGGCCGAAGATTTTGGCATCTCGCGCCCCGATCAGGATGCCTTCGCCTTGCGCTCGCAGCAGAAAGCGGCCAAAGCCCAAGTCAATGGCCGTTTGGCCCAGGAGATCGTGCCGGTTACGATCCCGCAGCGCAAAGGTGATCCTCTGGTCATCGACACCGACGAGCATCCGCGTTCCACGACTACATACGAAGGCCTGAAAAAGCTTCGGCCCTTCGTGAAAGCCGATGGCACTGTGACAGCGGGCAACGCCTCTGGCGTGAATGACGGGTCTGCCGCTTTGATCCTTTCGACGAAAGAAGCTGCCGAAAAGCATGGGCTTAAGCCGATCGCCAGAGTGCTCGGCGGGGCGACCGCCGGCGTGGCGCCGCGCATCATGGGCTTCGGCCCGGTTCCGGCCTCGAGAAAGCTTCTGGCGCGTCTTGGCCTGCGCCAAGAGGAGTTCGCAGTGATTGAGCTTAACGAAGCTTTCGCCTCGCAGGGCCTCGCCACGTTGCGTAATCTTGGGATTGCTGATGATGACGTGCGTGTGAACCCCAATGGCGGGGCAATCGCGTTGGGTCATCCGCTGGGCATGTCGGGTGCGCGGATTACTGGCACCGCGATGCTTGACCTCAAGCCTGGTGAGAAATCGCTATCCACCATGTGTATCGGTGTAGGACAGGGTATTGCTATTGCGCTAGAAGCCGTCTGACTGGCTCAACGACGGGCGCAATCCTCTTCAACCCGCCGGTGTAGAAGCCGCGCCAGCAGATCGGCATGGCTGTCTTCGTCGAACGTGAACTTGCGTGTCAGACCTACCGCCCCGGCCATGTAATCCGACTTTAGATCGAGCGCAGCAAGGCTGCCGCGCGCAATTTCCCGCGCCACGACGCCGCGCGAGATGAACCAGAGCATCTCAGAACCTTCGAGAAGCGTTTGCGCCGCCGGCAGGGCCACCGTCTCGAACACCGGTGTGAGATCGGATAACCCCATCGCGGCAAGGTATTGATCCACGCTCTGACGGATGATCGCGCCAGGGTTGGGCAGGATGAGGGGATAGCGTAGCAGAGCGTCGGTCACCGGCAGATCCAGCGCTGGATGTCCGGCGCGCGCCACCAGCAAGATCGGCTCGTCATAGAGATACTCGAAAGACAGGTGTCGCGTTGCCCTTAAATCTGAGACACGACGCGTTCGGGGATATTTTTTGCCCTTAATTATGAGATTCCACTGCCATCGCGCCTATGCTTTTCGCGCGCTGCCGGGCGATGTAATCGACCGCGGCAAGCAGACGTGGCTCCTTATCGAAGGCGCGCAATAGAGCAACCCTTGCATAGTCGTCGATGCCGGAGCTTGAGATGGCCGCTTTGACCAGTGGACGGGATTGGGCTGCATCAATTGCAGCAAGGCAAAACAGCCTTACTTCCAGCCTGTGGCCCTGAAGAGCGTATAACGGATCTCCGCGGAAGGCCTTTAATGATATGGCAAAGGTGACCGCGCGCATTGCGCGCCGAAATTGCTTGGAGCTGCGTAATCGCGCGGCGTATTCAAGCCGCGCGGCGCCGTTGCGCGCACGATTTATCAGCTTTTCGGGCATCTGTTCGCCACTGGCCTTGCCGAGCGTCGGCACAAGTCTCGTCCCACAAACCTGGCAGTCGAATGCCCAGGCTCGCCTCCAATGCTTGAGCGAAAGGCCCTCTCTGGAACATTGCAGGCAATGCTGGAATGGTATCTGGGCCGTCAGCGAGGCTTCTCGTGTCGTCATTGCTGGGAAGGTCAAAGATCGCACAACATCTGGGTCAATCCGTGCGGCGTTGGCAATCTTCGCCGCCGCAGCCGCGTCGACGTTGAAGTTCAAGGCGGTGCCATGCGCGGTATCGATTCTGAGATGAGCCAGTAGTTCCGCATCATCACAGTAGTTGGCCGCCGCCAGCCTAGACAACCAACCTGACAACAACTCGTCGGGCAGCGGCGCGACAGTCTTGGGCAGCGGGTGCGGCTTCACACCCCGGACTTCTCGAGCCGCCGATGGGGGTTCGCATGGCGCGACCAAACCGGCGTCCATTTTGCGATTGCGTCATCGGTGATGCATTCATCACCTGTGACAATGGCGTCGATGGAAAGATCCTTGATCAGGGCGAAGATGCGCGAGGTCACCCCGCCGGTCAGCGCAAGTATCTGCTTTAGTGACTTGACCTTCAGATTGGATTTCTTCTCGAGGGGCATTGCCGCGATGAGTGTCTGGATCATGTCCGAGAACTCGGCGTCGTCGCGCCAGTTTGGAAGGTGATGTTCGTCCAGCCGCCTGGCAAGCTGGATATCACCACGGATGGCATCGACGGCCTCGCTGACCCCCAGGCAGACCAGCGACACTTCGAGTTCATTGCTGAGATACCGCAGAACATTGAGAAAGCGGCGCTGTTCGCGGTGGGTCCCGGCCAAGAGGTTGTGGACTTCGTCGATCATGATCATCCGCAGGCCAAGGTCGCGCAAGAGCGCGACGACACGGACTTCGAGGGAGGCCACATTTTGAGCGCGCGCGCTCAGTGCCGTGGCCGGTGCCCCGACGGTCGCCAGGATGTGCAGATAGAACCGTCGTTCGTCGGGAGCTGGTGGTGCTTGTAACAGTAACAGCGGCGTTCGCGTAATTCCCGATGCTG
>NZ_JARAMM010000036.1:0-18211 GCF_028807335.1 Sulfitobacter sp. PR48
CGGGCATCGCCCGACCTCCCCCCGGAGGGCGATTTTGCACCGTCAGCCAAGCCATGATCCGGTCTGCGGGCTGAAACGTTTCCCATCACATGTAGGTCAGGAACGCCCTCCAGGTCGGGCGATACCCGGCTGACGCCTCATGTCACTCCGGGCTCGTTCCCGCCCTTCGCTGCAAGGCCTGTGAAAGCCTGCTCTGCGGGTTTTGCTGCCGTCGGTCACTGGCGCGCAGGCCCGGAACAAGCCGCTGGCGATTCGCGTCATGCCGGGGGCGGGGACGCGCGTGACCGCTTTTCAGTTGCTGTGCTTCATCGCGCCGTGATCCGGCTTGCGTTCGTGGTCCACGGGGATCATCACCTGCATCTCGCCCGCTTTTTCAAACGTCAGCGTGACGGCGATTTCGCTGCCCTGTTCCAGCGGGCCGGTCAGCCCCATGAACATCACATGATCGCCCCCGCGCGCCAGCTGGTGCATGCCGCCGGCGGGCAGCGCGATGCCATCCTCGATCTCGGACATGCGCATGACGCCGTTTTCATCCTCGCTGTGGGTGTGCAGCTCGACCCGCGCCGCCACATCCGAGCTTACAGCGATCAGGCGGTCATCCTCTGCCCCTTCGTTCATCAGCGTCATGAAGGCCGCGCCGCTGGCGGAAGTGGGGGTGGAGCTGCGGACATAGGCGTCGCTGACCATGATCTCGGCAAGGGCGGGGGCGGCAAGCAGCATCGCGGCAAGGGTGGCGGTCAGATGTCGTTTCATATGTCGTATCCTTGGTTGGCGCCGGTGAAAGCCTGGTTCAGACCGTCCGGAAAGAGGCCCGGCCGGGTGGCAGGGTCAGCGACACACAGCCTGTCATCGCCCCGGTTCTATCCCGGCGCGGAACCGGTGACGAGGGGGCAAAACGACACAACCCCGGTCGCGGGGGACCGGGGTTGTGCATAGGTCGGCAGAAAGGAAGGCTCAGCTCAGCGCGTCAGCTTCCGTACCGGATTTCAGGATCGCTTTCTTGATCTTCAGCGCATTGGCGGACAGCTCGGTGTCTTTCGCCTTGGCCAGGAACTTGTCCAGGCCGCCACGGTGGTCAACGGACCGCAGGGCATGTGCAGAGATACGCAGTTTGAACGAACGGCCCAGCGCTTCGGACTGCAGGGTCGTGTCATTCAGGTTCGGCAGGAAGCGACGCCGCGTCTTGTTGTTGGCGTGGCTTACGTTGTTGCCCGTCATCGGGCCTTTTCCGGTCAGTTCGCAAACACGCGACATGGGTTCATCCTTTGATTTAGTGGTGCGGCAACGCAGGCCCGCTGCAACACATAAAAGGGGCCGCGCGATGCGACCCGTAAACTTGTCCGCTGGCTTTAGTGGGAATCACCTTTGGCGTCAAGCCGATGTGACCGAAGTTATGCCCGATGGTCAGGCCACCCGCCACCGCCTGGGGTTGCAAAAATCACGCGAGGGGGCTGCCGCCGCATTTATTTCTTTCATCCGCCAGTCCAATTTGCAACACCTTTGGAATGACCATTCGCCTGCGCGCCCTTCTTGTTCACCTCTTCACCGCCACCGGCGCCGTCTTTGCCATGCTGGCGATGCTGGCTGCGGTCGATGGCAAATGGGACATGATGTTCCTCTGGCTGGTGGTCGCCTTTTTCGTGGATGGCATCGACGGGCCGCTGGCACGCAGATACGACGTCAAGACCAATGCGCCGGAATTCGATGGCGTGCTGCTGGACCTGATCATCGACTACCTCACCTATGTCTTCATCCCCGCCTTCGCCCTGTTCACCTCGGGTCTCATGAACGGCTGGAGCGGCTGGGTCATGATCATCATCGTCACCTTCGCCTCTGCCATGTATTTCTGCGACACAAGGATGAAGACAAAGGACAATTCCTTTTCCGGCTTTCCGGGGTGTTTCAACATGCTGGTGCTGGTGCTCTTTGCCCTGACGCCCGCCTGGTGGGTCTGTCTGATCATCGTCACGGTCCTGTCCGTCGCGATGTTCCTGCCGATCAAGTTCGTGCATCCCGTGCGCACCGAGCGCTGGCGCGGGGTAACGCTGCCGATGGCGCTGGCCTGGACCTTCTTTGCCGGTTGGGCCGCCTGGGGCAATTTCGACGCGGCAAGCTGGTCTCACTGGGGTCTGGTGATCACCTCGGTCTACCTGATCCTGGCCGGTGCCGTGCAGCAGGCGTTCTTTGATCCGAAAGACTGACGGCAAGAGGCCGGACGGGGAAGGACTGGGTGGAGGTCTTCTCTGACCGCTGAGGCGAAGCGCAACCCGGGTATCGCCTGCCCGTCATGCCAAATGCGTGCCGACTACATACGGCGCACCTCTGGTGCGACGGGCGGTCGGGCGATGCCCGGCTTGCGCCGGGCGGGGCGTTTGGGGGTAGGCACCGCACCGACGCGACCTGTGCAAAGCCCGCTTGCCGGGCCTTCACAAACCTTGCGGCGAAGGTCTGGTTAGAGCCCGGAGTTACATGAGGCGTCAGCCGGGCATCGCCCGACCTGGAGGGCGTTCCAGACCTTTATGCGATGGGAAACGTTTCAGCCCGCAGACCGGATCATGGCTTGGCTGACAGTGCAAAATCGCCCTCCTGGGGGAGGTCGGGCGATGCCCGGCTGACGCCGGGCGGAGGCGCTTGGGGGTATGCACCGCGCCAATGGCATGGGCAGTTTCGTCCCGCACATCCGACCTTCGCGCGCCTTGTAGTTAAGATCGGGATCAAGCCCCGCCTGTCCGGAGGCGTGAGCCGGGAGGGTACGCCTTTGCGCCAGTCCGCGCTTCTGACGGCTTAAGCAAGCGGGCGACAAACGGACTCACATTTCCGCTTGACCTCAACCTTGGTTGAGCCGCCATCAAGGGGCAAATCGCAAAGGATTGCCCATGACCGCCTCGACAACATCCACCCCGAATACCGAATATGTGCCCTGGCGCGAGTTCCTTGGCGCGGGCTATAACGCGCCTCTGCTGCTGGTCTGCCTCGGGGTCTGGCTGCATGCCGCAGACAGCCTCGTCGTGGCCACCATGCTGCCCGCCATCGTGGCCGAGATCGGCGGTGCGGCCTATGTCAGCTGGACCGTCTCTATCTATGAAATCGGCTCCATCGTCGCAGGCGCGGCCAGTGCGCTCCTGACCCTGCGCTACGGGTTGCGGGTGCCGATGGCCGGGGCGGCATTTTGCTTTGCCGCCGGCTGCGCGCTGTCGGCCCTCAGCGGCTCCATGGGGCTGGTGCTGGTCGGGCGCAGCCTGCAGGGCCTGGGCGGCGGCGGGCTGACCGCGCTGTCCTTTATCGCCATCGGCGTGCTCTTCCCGCGCCGCCACGCGGCCCGCACGCTGGCGGTGGTCTCCGCCTTCTGGGGGGTATCCGCCTTTCTCGGCCCGCTTCTGGGCGGGTTGTTCGTGGAATATGCCAACTGGCGCTGGGGCTTTGCCTTTTTCGCGGTGCAGGCCCTGGGCCTTGGCCTGTGGATCGCGCTGCGCCCCGCACCCGCACCCGCCACTGCCGACACCGGCAGCGGATCGCCCGGCGGCTTCCCCTTCTTCCGCCTTGCCGTGCTCTGCGCGGCGGTGATCCTGATCTCTTCCGGCGGGGTCCGGGTGGAACTGCTGCGCAGCAGCCTGCTGATCCTGGCGGGCATGGCCTGCCTGTGGTGGTTCCTCTGGCGCGATGCCCGTGCGGGTGCCGCGCGGCTGCTGCCCGCTGCCCCGATGAACCCGCGCCAGGCCACCGGCGCCACGCTGCTGATGCTTTTGTGCATCTCGATGGCCACCATCGGCTTGCTGGCCTATGGCCCGCTGCTGATGACGCTGATCCACGGAGTCTCGGCCCTGACCGCAGGCTATATCGTCGCCGCCTCCTCGATCGGCTGGACCCTGACGGCAGTGGCGGTCAGCGGATCGCCCGAGCGGCGCGACCGGCTGTGGATCGGGCTGGGCATGGGGATGACAACGCTCAGCGTTGCGGGTTTTGCCTATGCGATCCCGCATGGGCCGCTCTGGCTGATTGCCCTGTTCTCGGCGATCGAAGGCGGTGGATTCGGCCTTGCCTGGACCTTCATCCTGCGCCGGGTCACGGCGCTGGTCCCGGCAGAGGAAGCGGCCCGCGTTTCCGGCGCCATCCCCACCGTGCAGCGCATGGGCTATGCCCTGGGTGCCGCCTATGTGGGGATCGTGGTCAATGCCAGCGGGTTCCTGGAGATGACTGGCCCGGCAGACGCCGCCCATGTCGCGCGGGTGCTGTTCCTGTCGAGCCTGCCGCTGGCGCTGATCGGGCTGGCGGCGATGGCGGGGCTGTTGCGCCGCCATCCGCATGACGAAAGGCTTCAGATGAGCAGCCCTGCCGCCCCCTCGTGACGCAGCAGCGCCACCTTGGTCTCCACCCCGCCGCGTCCTGAAAACCCGGTCAGCCCCTTTGCCCCCATGACCCGGTGGCAGGGGATGATCACCGGGATCGGATTGCCGCCACAGGCCTGCCCCACCGCCTGCGCGGACACGCCCAGATCGCGCGCAATCTCGCCATAGGTGCGGGTATGGCCAAAGGGGATCGCCGCGATGGCAGCGCAGACCCGGCGTTGCAGCTCGGAGCCCCTGACCCGCAGCGGCAGGTCGAACACCTCCAGTGTGCCGGCATCATAGGCGGCAAGCTGGCGCAGCCCCTCTGTCAGCAGATCGCTGGTGTCGGGCTGCGCCACGGCCCCCCAGCTGACGGCGGTGATTGCGCCATCCTGTTCTGTCAGGGTCAGATCGCCGAAGCGGGTGGAGATATGGCTGCGTTTCATGGTGCCAGAATGACGCGGAATGCCCCTGCGCTCAATCCGGAACCTGCGGGTATCACGAAGGGCAGCGCCAGTGTTGATTACAGACACCCTGGCCCGGAACAAGCCGAAGGTGCCGGGCCATCGCCTGCCCGCCGGTCGGGTAGGAGATTTGGTGAGGCTTGGTGTTCCCATGAGAGGGCTCATCAAAGCTGAGAAATAAAGTGGCATGAACATAGGTCAGCATCGCCCACCCCGGGCAGGCGCTGGCCCGGCTTGCGCTTTGGCTCAACAATTTGGCACAAAGGCCGGTTTGGCTTGGCATCCGACAACGTCTGCAAGCACCGATACCCGCACGCGGCCCTCGGCCCCGGCGGTGTCACTGCATTCAGCCTGAATATGGAAAGGAGCCGGTAAGGATGGCGGCGCCGCCAGATTCGGAAAAACGAGACAGGGCATGGCCCTGCACCCTGAACGGTTCAGCGTGGCGCGACACTTGCGCGCCTCTGCTCCTGTGGTGCCGAAAGGTGGAAAGTCTTTCGGCGGTCAATCGCGATTGGGATGGGGTTTAGGGCAATGCCGGTTAAGGCCGCGTTTGCCCTGCGGGCGATGGCGGGCGGTGCCGGGCAACAGCCGCACCGCCCGCGCGGGGTCAGACCCGCGTGTCCATTTCCCGCACCGCTTCGTCACAGCGTTTGCAGACACCGGGGGTGGCATGGCTGCCCACATCCGGCAGCACCTTCCAGCAGCGGGCGCATTTGCCGCCCTCGGCCTTCTCGAACACAACGGCAACGCCTTCGGCCTCGGGCATGCGGAACGCCTCTGCCGGGGCCGGGTCACCGGTGACCGAGATGTCGGAGGTGATCGCCACATCCTCGAAAGACACGCTTTCCAGTGCCGCGCGCTGATCCGCATCCGCGACATGAACCACCGGCGCGGCCTCAAGCGAGGCGCCGATCACCTTGTCGGTGCGCTGCACCTCCAGGGCCGAGGTCACCACCCGGCGCGCCGCGCGGACCGATGCCCATTTCGCGGCCAGTGCCGGGTCCAGCCAGTCGGCAGGGGTTTCCGGCATATCCACCAGATGCACCGAACTGTCCTCGCCCCCGAACCGCTCAAGCCAGACTTCCTCCATGGTAAAGACCAGCACCGGGGCCAGCCAGGTGGTCAGCCGGTGGAACAGCAGGTCCAGCACCGTGCGGGCCGAGCGGCGGCGCAGCGTGTCGCCGTCGCAGTAAAGCGCATCCTTGCGGATGTCGAAGTAGAAGGCCGATAGATCCACCGTGGCAAAGGTGAAGACCGCCTGGAACACCCCCTGGAAGTCGAAGCGCGCATAGCCGTCGCGCACCTGCCTGTCCAGTTCCGCCAGCCGGTGCAGCACCCAGCGCTCCAGCTCCGGCATATCCGCAGGATCAACCCGGTCGCTTTCGCTGAAATCGCTCAACGCGCCGAGCATGTAACGCATGGTGTTGCGCAGCCGGCGATAGCCGTCCGCCACCCCTTTCAGGATCTCGTCGCCGATCCGCTGGTCCGCGGTATAATCGGTCTGCGCCACCCAGAGCCGCAGGATATCGGCGCCATATTGCTGCACGATCTTTTCCGGCACGATGGTATTGCCGATGGATTTGGACATCTTCATGCCCTTGGCATCCAGCGTGAACCCATGGGTCACCACATTGCGATAGGGCGCGCGACCGGTGGTGCCGACCGATTGCAGCAGCGAGGAATGGAACCAGCCACGGTGCTGGTCGGTGCCCTCCATATAGACATCGGCGATGCCGTCCTCTGTCCCGTCCGGGCGGTCGCGCAGGGTAAAGGCATGGGTCGAACCGCTGTCGAACCAGACATCCAGAATGTCGGTCACCTGGTCATAGTCATCCGGATTCACGATACCCTCCAGGAAACGCGCCTTGGCGCCCTCCTCGTACCAGGCATCCGCGCCTTCGGCCTCGAAGGCCGCGACGATGCGGGCGTTGACCTCGGGGTTGCGCAGCAGGAAATCCGGATCGGTGGGCAGCACGCCCTTTTTCGTGAAACAGGTCAGCGGCACGCCCCAGGCGCGCTGGCGCGACAGCACCCAGTCGGGCCGCGCCTGCATCATCGAATGCAGACGGTTGCGGCCCGATTTCGGGGTCCAGTTCACATTGTCGATCTCGGTCAGCGCCCGTTCGCGGATGGTCTTGCCATGCATGTCCAGCCCGTCGCCCACCACCTTGTCGATGGCGGCAAACCACTGCGGCGTGTTGCGGTAGATCACCGGCGCCTTGGAGCGCCAGGAATGGGGGTAGCTGTGCTTGATCTTGCCGCGCGCCAGCAGCCCGCCGACCTCGACCAGCTTGTCGATGATCGCCGCGTTGGCATTGCCCTCCTTGCCGTTCGGCTTGAGGATCGCCTTGCCGCCAAAGAACGGCAGGTCGTCGCGGAACCGCCCGTCGGGGTTCACGTTGTAGGTGATCACCTGCTCCAGCATGCCGAGGCCACGGTAAAACTCGTATTCCTCAAGACCATGGCTGGGCGCGCAATGCACAAAGCCGGTGCCTTCGGTATCGGTCACGAAATCGGCGGCACGGAAGTCGCGCAGGTCGTCCCATTCGCCGCCCGCGCCCTCGGCGCCCGCCAGCGGATGCTGCAGCGACATCCCGGCAAGCTGTGCCGATGTCACATCGCGCAGCCGCCGGTACATGCCCGGTTCCAGCCGCGCCCGGCCCATGACGTCATCCGCCAGCTTGTCGGCCAGGATGTAGCGGTCCCCGACAGAGACCCAGCTTTCCTCCGGCGTGCCGGTCACCTCATAAAGGCCATAGGCGATGTCCGCGCCAAAGACGACGGCCTTGTTCGACGGGATGGTCCAGGGCGTCGTGGTCCAGATGACAACATGCGCCCCTTCGAAATCCTGCGCGACCCGGGTTTCGGCGGCCAGTTCGGCCCCGCGATCGGAGACAGATTCTTCCTCGCCGCCGGTCACCAGATCGGCCAGCCTGAAATCCACCACCTTGAATTTCACCCAGACGGTAAAGCTCTCCTTGTCGTGGTACTCCACCTCGGCCTCGGCCAGGGCGGTCTGCTCCACCGGCGACCACATCACCGGTTTGGACCCCTGATACAGCGTGCCGTTCATCAGGAACTTCATGAATTCCTCGGCGATCACCCGCTCGGCGTGGAAATCCATGGTCAGATAGGGATCGGCCCAGTTGCCGGTGATGCCCAGACGCTTGAACTCCTCGCGCTGCACATCGACCCAGCCGGCAGCAAACTGGCGGCATTCGGCGCGGAATTCGTTGATCGGCACCTCGTCCTTGTCGCGGCCCTTCTTGCGGTATTGTTCCTCGATCTTCCACTCGATCGGCAGACCGTGGCAATCCCAGCCGGGGATATAGCGCGCGTCAAAGCCCATCATCTGGTGGCTGCGCACGATCATGTCCTTGATCGTCTTGTTCAGCGCATGGCCGATGTGCAGGTTGCCATTGGCATAGGGCGGGCCGTCATGCAGGGTAAAGGGCGTGCGGCCTGGCTTTTCGCGCAAGCGGTCATAGACCCCGATCCGCTCCCAGCGTGCCAGCCACTCGGGCTCGCGCTTGGGCAGGCCCGCGCGCATCGGGAAATCGGTCCTGGGCAGGTTCAGGGTGGCTTTGTAGTCAAACGTCTCTGGCGTGTCGGCACACATGTCTTGCGTCCTTCGAATCTCGGGGAAAATGGTCAGATCGGTGCGATGGTCTCAAACACCTCAAGCCCGGCGTCTCCAATCGGTCAGAGCGCCGGGGAAATAATTCGAATGAGGATCGCGAAATGCCATGCCATGCCGGGCTTATAATCAGGCACCGCCCGACGGACAAGACCCGACCCCCCTCTCTTTTTGGCCGTAAATATCCCTGGGGGAGTTTGAGGGGGCAAAGCCCCTTCAAGATGTCGGGGAGTTTGAGGGGGCAAAGCCCCTTCAAGATGTCGCGGAGTTTGAGGGGGCAAGGCCCCTTCAAGGGGTCGGGGAGTTTGAGGGGGCCTGCCCCCTCATCAGCAAGATGGATCGCGCACCGCGTCAGCGGTTCATTCAGACAACGCCATCAGACCGGGCCATCAGATCGGGCCATCAGATCGGGCCGCCGCGCAGAAGGCCGCCATCAGATCCGCGTCCTTGACCCCCGGTGCGCTTTCCACGCCGGAGGCCACATCGACCTGCCGCGCGCCGGTCATGGCGATGGCCTGGGCAACGTTCTGCGGTGTCAGCCCGCCCGCCAGCATCCAGGGCACCGGCCAGCGCCGTCCGGCAATCAGCCGCCAGTCGAAGGTCAGCCCGTTGCCCCCCGGCAGGACCGCGCCCTTTGGCGGCTTGGCATCCACCAGCAGCTGATCCGCCACCGTGCCGTATTCTTCCAGCGCCGTCAGATCCTCCGGCACCGCCACGCCGACGACCTTCATCACCGGCAGCCCATAGCGCGCCTTGATCTCGCGCACCCGCTCGACGCTTTCGGCACCGTGCAATTGCAGCATGTCCAGCGGCACGACCTCCACCAGCGCATCCAGAAAGGCATTGTCGGCATCGACCGTCAGGGCAACCTTGCAGATCCCCTCCGGCACCGTGCCCGCGATAAAGGCGGCATCGGCGGGGGCCAGGTAACGCGGTGATTTGGCAAAGAAGTTGAACCCAAGATAGCGCGCACCGGCCAGAATGGCGGCGGGCACATCGGCGCTTTCGGTCAACCCGCAGATCTTGACGTTGATGGCAGAGGGCATCGGCGCCTCAGCCGGCTTCGTCCAGCAGGGCCAGGACCTCGTCCTTGCCCTTGTGCTTTTCGCCCTTCAGACGCGCCACTTCACGCTCCAGCCTGCGCATCTCGCGCGCCTGTCTGGCCGCTTCGGCCCGTTCGCCGTATTCGCGGATCCATTCCCAGACAAAGCCGATCAGCAGCCCCGCAAGGATGCTGCCCAAGATGACCAGGAACAACGGCAGCCTGATCTGCGGCGTCACCGCAAACCAATGGGCCACTTCGCCCGGCAGCACCTTCAGTTCCACGATTTCCCGGTTGGCGAGCGCAACCGCGATCAGCGCGACGGCGAAGATCGCGATGCAGAAGTAGCGGATGTAACGCATCATGCTTTCCCGTTCAGCCTGTCCCGGAGCAGCTTGCCGGTCTTGAAAAACGGCACATGTTTCTCTTCGACATGAACGGTTTCGCCGGTCCGGGGGTTCCGCCCCACCCTGGCATCACGCTTCTTGACAGAGAATGCGCCAAATCCGCGCAGCTCCACGCGATCCCCCTTGGACATGGCCCCGGTGATCTCGTCGAAGATGGTATTCACAATGCGTTCGACGTCGCGCTGGTAGAGATGCGGGTTGTCATCCGCAATCTTCTGGATCAGTTCAGACCGGATCATCGCGATACCCCCCAAGGTGCGTCTATTTTTGCGTTCCACATGCCACTATAAAAAGAAACCCCGCCGCCGTGAAGCCGTGCTTGCGCCTGACTTCGACTTTTTCGGCGCGGAACCTCCTGTTTTTTTGGCTTTTTTGCATAACACCTGAGCTGCGGCGCCGCATCCGGGCGAAAAGCGGAAGCTCCCGCAGGCCGGGCGCCGCCGATTCGTTCGGCATGTCACATGACATATCAGCGCCCCTTGATCGGCGCGGCATCCGCCGTATCCGGGCAGCCGTGACAGGCAAAAGGCCCCGCATGTCGCCATGCGGGGCCCTTTGATTTCGTCAAACGCGAGGCGTTTACTTGTCGTCGTCGCCTTTCAGCGCCGCGCCAAGGATATCGCCCAGCGATGCGCCGGAGTCGGAGGAACCGTATTGTTCGACGGCTTCCTTCTCTTCCGCGATTTCGCGTGCCTTGATCGACACGCCCAGGCGGTGTGCCTTGGTGTCGACATTGGTGATGCGCACGTCGACCTTGTCACCGACAGAGAAACGCTCGGGGCGCTGCTCGGCACGGTCACGGCTGAGGTCGGAGCGACGGATGAAGCTCTTCATGCCTTCGTATTCGACCTCGATGCCGCCATCCTCGATGGAGGTCACGGTGACGGTCACGATGGAGCCACGCTTCACGCCGCCCACGGCTTCGGCGAACTTGTCACCGCCGACACCCTTGATGGAGAGCGAGATGCGCTCCTTCTCGACGTCGACTTCGGAGACAACGGCCTGCACCATGTCGCCCTTGCGGTAGTCCTGAATGGCTTCTTCGCCACGCTGGTCCCAGCTGAGGTCGGAGAGGTGAACCATGCCGTCGATGTCGCCGGGCAGACCCACGAACAGACCGAATTCGGTGATGTTCTTGACTTCGCCTTCGACCTCGGTGCCCTCGGGATGCGTTTCCGCAAAGACTTCCCACGGGTTGCGCATGGTCTGCTTGAGACCCAGGGACACGCGGCGCTTGGCGCCGTCGATTTCCAGCACCATGACTTCGACTTCCTGAGAGGTCGAGACGATCTTGCCGGGGTGCACGTTCTTCTTGGTCCAGGACATTTCGGAGACGTGAACCAGACCTTCGACACCGGGCTCCAGCTCAACAAAGGCGCCGTAATCGGTGATGTTGGTCACGCGGCCAGTGTGCGAGGATTCCAGCGGATACTTGGCGGCCACCAGATCCCAGGGATCTTCCTGCAGCTGCTTCATGCCGAGGCTGATGCGATGGGTTTCCTTGTTGATCTTGATCACCTGCACCTTGATCGTTTCGCCGATGGCGAGGATCTCGGAGGGGTGGTTCACGCGGCGCCATGCCATGTCGGTGACGTGCAGCAGCCCGTCAACACCGCCCAGATCAACAAAGGCACCGTATTCGGTGATGTTCTTGACCACACCATCGACGTTCTGACCTTCGGTCAGGTTGCCGATGACTTCGGCGCGCTGTTCGGCACGGGATTCTTCGAGGATCGCACGGCGCGACACCACGATGTTGCCCCGGCGACGGTCCATTTTCAGAACCTGGAACGGCTGCTTGAGACCCATCAGCGGGCCCGCATCGCGCACGGGGCGCACATCGACCTGGGAACCGGGCAGGAAGGCCACGGCACCGCCGAGATCGACGGTGAAACCGCCCTTGACCCGGCCAAAGATCGCGCCTTCGACACGTTCTTCTGCGGCATAGGCTTTTTCCAGACGGTCCCAGGCTTCCTCACGGCGCGCCATCTCGCGGGAGATGACAGCTTCGCCACGGGCGTTTTCGACCTGACGCAGGAAGACTTCGACTTCGTCGCCGACTTCGATCTTGGGCGCTTCGCCCGGATCGGCAAATTCTTTCAGCTCGACGCGGCCTTCCATCTTGTAACCGACGTCGATGATGGCCTGACCGGCCTCGATGGCAATGACCTTGCCTTTGACAACAGACCCCTCTTCGGGGGTGTCCATCTCGAAGCTCTCCTCCAGGAGTGCTTCAAATTCGTCCATAGCATTTGACATGTAGCTTTACGTTTCCTTTTAAGATGTATCTGGCCGTGCGGTTGTCTCCGCCGGTCTTGGGTGTGAATTGGACCTCGGGCCGATCCGGCAGACGCAAAAGAAATAGGGCCGGATGGTTCCGACCCTGCCTCAGTACTGCGTCCGGTGCTGTAATCGCCCCTTAGACAGCCGCGCATATAGGTTATTTGAGGCGCGCGCGCAAGAGCCTCGAATCGCGGATGTTCACGGCAGGCGGTTCCGCGCGGGGTCGGAGCGCCCGGTATCAGGCCGGGCGTTCCTGTTGCTTCATGCCAGACGGGCGCGGCGGCGGCGTGCCAGGTGCAGCGCGATCTCGACCGCCGCGATGACCAGCATCGACAGGCCCACCAGCGGAAAGAACACCCCGGCCAGCACCGCAAGCACCAGCAACATGCGCGGCATCCGCCAGTCCGTGGGCATCGCGGGGGTGCCGATGGCCCCGGCCGGGCGGCGTTTCCACCACATGATCGCCGCCGAAACCGCCAGCATGATCATCGCCAGACAGGCCAGCAGCAGCACGATCTGGTTGGCCAGCCCCCAGGCCTGCCCCATGTGGATGCTGACCCCCCATTCGGCGGCCCAGCCCAGACCGCCAAGGTCGGACAGGCCCGCGTCATAGAGCATCGCGCCGGTATATTGGTCCAGGTGGATCACCCGTTCCTGGCTGATGTCGTCGGGATAGACCGAAGCCGTAAATACCCCCTCAGGCCCGCCGGGCATGTTCAGCGCATATCCGGGCGCAATGCCAAGCCCCTCGACCGTTGCGACCACCTGATCCAGCCCTGCCGGAACCCCGTCCGAGGCCCCTGAAACCGGCATCGGCTGCTTTTCCATGATCCAGGGCGCGCGGTCGATCGCATCGCCCACCGGCACCGTGGAAACCGGCAGTTTGGACCAGTAGCCATCGGGCATGCCCAGCCCCGCCGCATAGGACAGGTCATAGAACTTCCCGCCCCAGACCGAGGACCAGGGCAATCCGGTCATGGCAAGGAACACGATGAACGCGCCGGTGTAGATCCCCGTCACCGCATGCAGATCGCGCCACCAGGGCCGCCCTTTCGTGGCCTTGATCGACATTGTGCCCAGCTTCCTGCCGCGCGGCCACCACAGGTAGATGCCGGTGCCCACCAGCAGCACCATCCAGCCTGCCGCCGCTTCGATCAGCCGGTTGCCCAGCCAGCCGACATATTCCAGCGAGTGCAGCTTGCGCACGACATACATCGCCGGGCTGCCGGAGGGGCCTGCGTCCCATTGGCTGCCCAGCACCTCGCCGGAATAGGGGTTCACAAAGACGGTATCCTTGAGCCCCTCCGCACCGAGAATGCGGACCTCTGCCGCGCGGTCGGGGGCGGCGGCGGGCGTATAGGCCTTGAGCGTGCCGGGATGGCTGGCCAGCGCGGCGGCGGTCAGCAGCGAGGGGGCAAGCGGGGCGGTGGCCTGCGGTTCGACCAGCCGCAGCTTGGCATAGGCGGCGGTGTTGAATTCATCCTTGAACAGATAGATCGCCCCGGTGGTGGCGATGATCAGCAGGAAGGGCAGGATGATCAGCCCGGCAATGAAATGCCAGCGCCAGACAGCGCGATAGAGCGCGGAATCACCCGCGCTGCGTGTAGATGTAGGGGTCATGTCCCGTGGTTCCTTGAGATTTGTTTGCCCGCTCCGGGTCGTGCCGGAGCGGGAGAATGCATCGGCGCCGGTTCAGCCAGCGATCAGCTTGCGGATCTTGCCCACCGCGCTGTCGAAATCTTCCTGATAGGCGATGGGCTGGGCGAAGCGCCCGCGATCATCGAAGAGCAGCACAAAGGCCGAGTGATCCATCGTATAGCCGCCCTCGCTCAGCGGGACCTTCTGCGCATAGATGCGGAAGGCCCTGATCGCCTTGTCGATTTCCGCGCGCGAGCCGGAGACGCCGGTCACCCCCGGCACCCAGGAGACATAATCCCCCAGCATCTCGGGCGTATCGCGTTCGGGATCGACGGTGACAAAGAACACCCGGAGTTCCTCGCCCTCCTCGGCCAGCGCCTCCTGCCAGCCGGAGACATCGCCCAGCGTGGTCGGGCAGACCTCGGGGCAATGGGCAAAGCCGAAGAACACGGCAGAGGGGGTGCCCCTGAGCGTGTCCTGGGTGAAGGTGCCGCCGTCGGTCATGGTCAGGCTGTAGTCGCCCCGCCCGAGTTCATCGGCAACCGATCTGTTGAGGCGCGGTTCAAGCACGGTGAACCAGCCCAGGGCCAGAAGCGCGATCAGCGTGATGCCCCAGAGGCCGATCAGGAATTTCCTGCGTTGTGACGTCATGGCTGGGTCACTCGCTCATCTTGTGATGCGCATCATGTCCGTCATGCGCGTCATGCGCCGTGCCGTCACGGGCCAGCACCGGCATGGTCAGCGTCACCGCGCCCGCCTTTTCAAAGGTCAGGGTGACCTCGGCCGTGTCGCCTTCGGTCATCGGGCCGGAGAGGTCCATGAACATGATGTGATAGCCGCCGGGTTTCAGCATCACCGTCTCGCCCGCGGGAATCGGCAGGCCGTTCTCAAGCGCGCGCATCTTCATGACCTCGCCCTGCATCGCCATCTCGTGTATTTCCACCCGCGCGGCGGCGTCGGACGTGGCGGCAATCAGGGTATCGTCGCTGTCGCCGCCATTGGTGACGGTCAAAAAACCGCCCGCGACGGGCTGGTTCGGCAGGGTCGCCCGGACGAAATAGGCCGACAGTCCGAGATCGCCCAGGGTCACCATTTCATCGGCGGGCATGTCCATCGCCGCATGGCCGTGGCCGTGTCCGTGACCGTCGCTGCCGGCAACAAGGGTCAGCCCCGGCGCGGGGTTTGGCACATCATGTGATCCGCTGGTGTCGGTCCAGTCCGCGGTTCCGCTGGCGCAGGTCTGCAGGGCCGGGAAATAGAGCGTCTCGCCGGGGGTCAAGCCGGGGCCGACGGTGCCGCGCAGGGTGAATTCGTCATAAAAGGCGTCGGGCAGATCGCCCCCCGACCAGATCACCGCCCGCACCCCTTCGGTCATTTCCTTGCCGTGGTTGTCATAGGGTGTGGCATAGGCGCCGGTTTCGGTGGTCAGTTCCCAGCCCGGTTTCGGCATCGGCTTGGCCGCATAGAAGCCTTCGGGAATGTCGATGCGAACGCTATGGGTCGCTTCGCCCGCGCAGCCGTGCGGGACACGCAGGGTCACCTTGGTGGTGGCGCCCACTGCCGCCTGTTTCTGTTCCAGCGTGGCATGGGCATGGGCGGTGCCCGCCAGCATGGCAAGGCAGAGGGCCGCAATTGATGTGGTCTTTGGATAGGTCATGAGAGTCTCCACAGAGATCCGGGCGCTGGCGGAAGGCGCGCCCAACAATGAATTCGCACCGGGACACCGGCACGGATGGATTGAACTCAGCTGAAGAGAGGGGGTGCGCGGACGCCAACCGGGGCTGAAAGTCGCGCGTGGCCCGCAACAAGGTCGGGCCGGGCGGCCTGAACAAAGACCGGCTGCACCCGCTGCGACAGGTCGGGCGCGCGTGCGGCGGCGGCCCTGGGCAGTTTATGGCAGAAGGGGCAGCGATGATCCGAGGCCTCTGCATCCAGACCACACAGGTCTCCGGCGAGGTTGCCCATGGCGATGAAGGCTTCCATGCGCAGGGCATCGTCGCGATCGGGGGCCATGTGATGGGCCGACACGGCACTGAGCACCGCGAGCATAAGCGTGGTGCAGTATGCCAGTATGGTTTTGCGCAGGCCCTGTATCATGCGGGTTTAACTGCCGCAAACCGGGGCAAAGGGGAAGTGGGAAAATCTGCGACATAAAGCGCCGCAGTTGCCCCCGGGGTCGGGGAGCAGCGCAGGCTCAGGCCTAACAGGCCGCTGAAAAATGCCGGGCATTGCCGTTGGGCAGAGAAATTGTTCCTTGCACAGGCAGTTGTTCGGATCACAGAGGGCCGCGCCCGATCCTGGGAGGGCGCGTTCCAGACGTTTGAATAAGGCATAGCGCCTGAAATACTATGTATTATCAATGCATTGCGTGACGCTGCAAAAGCGCCCTCCCGTTTTGCCGGAGGCAAACCTTCGGTTTGACGGGAGGGTCGGGCGCGGCCCGGGCTTTCAGCCCGCGCCAAGGGGTGTAGCGGCCGCATCGGCGCACAATTTACCGGTTGCGGCTTGGCAAACCGCAAACAGACTCGTTTTTCAGCAGCTGGCTAAAAGATAAAGTCCCCGGCATCGAGGTCAGCCAGGACCACCGAAAGCAGGGTGATCTGCTGCGCGGCGCTGGCGGTGATCACGACGTTGTCGCCCTGTTGCACCATATGGTTGCCCGAAAGATCGGCGAAATCGGTAATCTCCGACACCCCGGACAGGTCGATGATCTCGAAAGGATTGGTGGCTTCAAAATCCGCCACCGTATCGTTGCCGTCGCCATCCACGAAGACAAAGCAATCGGCGTTGAAATTGCCGGTCAGCAGGTCGTTTCCCTGCCCGCCCCGCAGGGTGTCAAAGCCTGATCCGCCGAGAATACGGTCGTCTCCGTCGCCGCCCTCCAGCATGTCGTTGCCCTGATCGCCGAACAGGGTGTCATTGCCCTCGCCGCCCCAAATCTGGTCATTGTCGTCACCAGCCCAGAGCCGGTCCGCCCCGGCATCGCCCCAGAGGTGATCAAGACCCTGGCCGCCCCAGATCGTATCGTCGCCACTGCCGCCAAACAGGCTGTCGGCATTGGTGCCGCCTTCGATACTGTCGTTGCCAGCGCCGCCATAGATCGTGTCGAAGCCGCCCCAGCCTTCGAGAAAGTCGTTGCCGCTGCCGCCATCGAGGAAATCATTGCCGATCCCGGCGCGCAGCACATCGTCATCGTCGCCGCCCCAGAGGTGATCGTCGCCGTCCTCGCCAAAGAGCCGATCGGCATCCAGCCCCCCGGCGATGCTGTCATTGCCGGTGCCGCCAAAGATCGTGTCATCGCCGGTGGCACCGTCCACCACGTCATCGCCCCCGTTGGCATAGATGACCTCATAGGCGCCGGTTCCGGCCTGGGCCACGCCCTGCACATTCCCGCGGATGTATTCGGAGGTTTCGAACCCGTTGAAGCCGTCATCGCTGTGGACCACGTTCCTGATTCGCAGGTGCAGGCTTTCGTAATGGTCGAAGGGCACGAAGTTGACCTCGTTGTGATAGGCCACCTCGGTCAGCTCTTCTGCGGTCGGGACGTTGATGAAATGCAGCTCGTCGCCCCCGTGGCGCGACCCGTCCAGCGCATAAAAGACATTGTCGCCGATCTGCAGGAACTGCTGCGGGCCCAGTCCCAGTTCCGCGGCACTGTGCCCCTCGCCATAGGAGGTGAAGGACACGATGCGCACAAGGACGCTGGTGCCGTCAGCAATCCTGACACTTGCCGGCAGGGCGTTCAGGTCGATCGGATACCCTTCGATCATGATGACATCCCGCGTCGGCTCAAAGTCGTTGATCCGCCCCACCACCGGCGCGTTCACCAGATGGATGTTGGTGAAGTTGAAGATGTCGGCCCCTTCACCGCCGTAGACGTGATGGCCCTGACGCCCGAAGTCATTGCGCAGGTCGAGGTTGAACAGATCATCCCCGATATCGCCCCTGAGATGTATCTGGCCAATATCGGACACCGCCGCCGTCAGCGTGTCATCGCCCTGCCCGCCGTCGAGACTCTGCATGCCGATTCCACTGATGGAAAGCGAATAGCCCGCTGAGCGGACATCTGTGAAAGGCGGCATCTAAAGGGCTCCCGACCGTGTAGAGAGCGCAATGATAGGGAGGCGATCAGGGGGAGCGCAACGGATCAGGAGCAGGAATCCAGAAACTAACTGTTTCCGCTAAGTGTCAGCGCGGGTTTTGTGGTCTGCGCTGCGCCCGGAAATGAGACAGGCACGCCGACCGGAGCCGGCTGCCCCAGATTGCTGACAAACCCGGAAACGGCTGCCGCCGGAGGTAAATCGTTCTTCTGCGCTTTGCGTTACGTTTTCGAACGAAGGGCCGCGCCCGAGCCTGGGAGGGCGCATTGAGACGCGCATTCGGAGCGCTTCCCTTACAAATATCAATGTTGT
>NZ_JARAMM010000037.1:0-17482 GCF_028807335.1 Sulfitobacter sp. PR48
AAGGCTTGTGGCTGGCGTCGTGGAAGAACGATTTCGTTGTTTCGGGGGGGGGCGGGTGCAGGAACGTGCTTTTTCAGCAGCCTCAGGGGGCAAAGCCCCCTCATCAGCATGAATGGATCGTGCCGCGCGCAGCGCGTCCTGCAGATCACAGCTTGCTGGAAATCATCCCCGTGGCAAAGCCGCCCATGCGCAGCTCGCCATGCAGCCGCTGATATTCGATCTTGGGACAACGATTCTGGATCACCGTCACACCCCGCGCCTCTGCAAGGGCCGCGGCTTCGGCGTGTTCGACACCGATCTGCATCCAGATGGTCTGCAACTCCGGAAAACAGGCCAGCGCCTCCTCGACGATCCCGGGCACCGCTTCGGACCGGCGAAAGATATCGACCATGTCGACCCCGCCCTCGATCTGCGACAGCGATCCAAGCACCTCGCGGCCAAAGACCTCTGCGCCCTCATGCAGCGGGTTGACCGGGATCACGCTATAGCCGCGCAGCCCCAGATAACGCGCCACGTAATAGCTTGGCCGCACCGGGTTCAGCGACACGCCCACCACCGCGATCCGCCGGGTGCGGGTCAATATGTCTTTCAGCAAGGCATCAGAATAGGTCATCGGCAAACTCTATCCTGCATTGATCCCGTAAAAAAGGCGCCCGCCTGAATATTTCAGGGGGCGCATAAGGTACGGAACGAGGGACAGTAAAATGACGCACGGGCGTTCCGGGCCCGCCGTCTTGTCTCAAAGATAGGTAGGATCCGAGACAGAAAAAGGGGTTGCGCAATTTTGTGAAGATCAGGTGAACAGCGGGCAGGATTTCGCCGATCTGCAGCCGCTCAATCAAAGATGTCCTCGACCACGTCAAAGGCCTCCTCGGCCATGCGGCGCCAGAGCGATTTGCGCGGCTTGCGCTTCTTTGACCTGCGGTGCGGCTTTGCCTCGGACCCGGGCGCGGCGGGAGAGCGGCGCAGACCGGGCTGATGGCTGATTCCCGTCTTGCGCGGTGCCTCCCTGACCGGCAGGGCCTTGAGATCGTGCAGCGGTGCGGCACATTGCGCACAAGACAGCTCATGCCGTCCCCGGTCCAGTGTCAGCGCCGCGCGTGTCCCGCAGTAACAGCAGGTCGCGATCTTGGTCGGATAGGTCAAATCTCTGCCCCGTCAGCCGTTCTCTCTGACAGCATATAGGGCAATCGCCGCAGCATTTGAGACATTGAGCGAGCCGAATTGCCCGGCTGCGTCAATCCGTACCAGGGCATCCACGGTCTCGCGGGTCTTTTCACGCAGGCCGGGGCCTTCGGCCCCCAGCACCAGCGCCACGGGCCGGTCGCGACGGCCCTCCACGGCGGCCTCGATGGTGGTCGCGGCCTCCCCGTCCAGCCCCAGCACCAGATAGCCCATGCCCTGCAGCGCCCGGATCGCATCGGCCAGGTTGCGGACCCGCAGATAGGGCTGACGCTCCAGCGCGCCTGACGCCGTTTTGGCAAGCGCCCCGGTCTCGGGCGCGGAATGGTGCCGCGTGCCGATCACCGCCGAGGCCCCCAGCACTTCGGCAGAGCGCAGAATCGCCCCCACGTTATGCGGATCCGTCACCCGGTCCAGCAACAGCACGCGCGGCGCCGTGGTCTGCCCGATGCAGACATCCTCCAACCGGCCCCAGTTCAGCGGCCTGACCTCAAGCACCGCGCCCTGATGCACCGATGACGGGTCAAGTGGCGGGCGGAACTTGCGCGGGTCCACAACTTCCGGCGTGATACCGGCCTGGGCAACCGCATCTTCCAGCTTGGCCAGCGCATTGGGGGTGACCATCAGCGTCAGCTTTTCCCGTTCCGGATTGACCAGGGCATCACGCACCGCATGCAGACCGAACAGCCAGACCGTCGCCTGCGCCTCGGCTTTCTTGTCCTGCTCTTTCTGCACCACCCATTTCGGCTTTTTCATCGCATCATCCCTTGTGCCCCGACCGGCCGCTCCGGCGTCAATTTCGCCTTGACGCCTCTCAGGGTCGCTTGTAATCACGCCCCCACGCCGGGCGCAATGCATCAGGCGAAAGTGGGCGACAGGCCGCAAGGTGTGGCAGGGGACTGTAACTCCCTCGCGGAGACGCACGCCTGGTTCGATTCCAGGGTCGCCCACCACTTTCCTCCGCGCCGTTAAGGTCAGCGCCCCCATTCCCCCGGAGGCGCGCCCGAGCCGGGGATGCAGAACGCCTTGCGGGCCGTCGCGCAGATCGCAGCGAGCGGCAGGAAAGAGCCCGGAGTGACGCGAAGCGCAAGCCGGGCCGTCGCCTGCCCGGGGTGGGCGATGCTGACCTTGGTTCATGCCACTTTATTTCTCAACTTTGATGAATCCCATCGGGGACACAGACAGCCTCACCAAATCGCCTACCCGACCGGCGGGCAGGCGATGGCCCGGCGCCTTCGGCTTGTTCCGGGCCTGGGTGCCAGTGATCGACGGCAGCAAAGTCCGCACACCGGTCCTTGACCCAGACCGCGCCGAAGGTCCGGCTTGGCTCAGAAACGCCTGACCTTCGGCCCCATATCGCATGAGGCGGCTCGTCGACAGGATTCAGGAAATCCGGGTGCATCAAGTCAATGCTGCGCGACGTTCCACACCCCGGGGTGACATGAGCAGACATGACCGCCCCGATTTGTCGGCTTTCGCATATCAATGCCGCTTTGCAGATTGACAGCGGGCCGCACCGTCACTGACCTTTGCCGAAAGTCCCTGCCCCGGAAGGCCTGTCCCGATGTCCACCGATCCCCTGCTGCAACCCTTCCAGCTCAAGCACCTGACCCTGAAGAACCGGATCATGACCACCGCCCATGAACCGGCCTATGCGCAGGACGGCATGCCCCGGGACCGCTACATCGCCTATCATGAGGAACGGGCAAAGGCGGGCGTGGCAATGGCGATGACCGCCGGTTCGGCCTCCGTCGCGCGCGACAGCCCGCCGGTGTTCAACAACATCCTCGCCTACCGGGACGAGGTTGTTCCTCATACCCGCGACCTGACCGACGCCCTGCACGCCCATGGCTGTGCCGTCATGATCCAGCTCACCCACCTGGGCCGGCGCACCGTCTGGAACAAGGGCGACTGGCTGCCTTCGGTCTCCTCCACCCGCCACCGGGAGGCGGCGCACCGCGCCTTTCCCAAGCTGGTCGAGGATTGGGACATCGAACGCATCATCAACGACTTTGCCGATGCCGCCGAAAGGATGCAGGCGGGCGGCATGGACGGGATCGAACTGGAGGTCTACGGCCACCTGCTCGATCAGTTCTGGTCGCCGCTGACCAACCAGCTGACCGGACCCTATGGCGCCGATACCCTGGAAAACCGCATGCGCTTTCCCATGGATGTGCTGAGCGCCGTGCGCAAACGGGTGGGCAAGGATTTCATCGTCGGCTTCCGCTATACCGCCGATGAGGCACAAAAGGGCGGCATCGACGAAGCGGAAGGAGTCGAGATCACCAAAAGGCTTTGCGCCGACGGCCAGCTTGATTTCCTCAATGTGATCCGGGGGCGGGTCCACAGTGACCCGGCGATGGTCAATGTCATCCCGGTGCAGGGCATGCAATCTGCCCCGCATCTGGATTTCGCGGGCCGGATCAAGCAGATCGCCGACCTGCCGGTGTTCCACGCCGCCAAGATCCCGGACGTGGCGACAGCCCGCCACGCGGTGCGGGAGGGGCTGCTGGACATGGTCGGCATGACCCGTGCGCATATGGCCGACCCCCATATCGTGCAGAAGATCGTGGAAGGGCGCGAGGACGACATCCGCCCCTGCGTCGGGGCCACCTATTGCCTCGACCGCATCTATCAGGCGGGCGAGGCGCTGTGCATCCACAATGCCGCCACCGGGCGCGAGCTGACCATGCCCCACCACATCGCCCCAGCGCCCGAGCGCCGCAAGGTCGTGATCGTGGGCGCGGGGCCCGCCGGGCTGGAAGCGGCCCGGGTCGCCGCAGAGCGGGGTCACGACGTGACCCTGTTCGAGGCCGCCGCCCTCCCCGGCGGCCAGATCCGACTGACCGCGCAAAGCCCGCGCCGCCGCGACATGATCGGCATCATCGACTGGCGCATGGCCCAATGCATGGCGCGCGACGTCACATTCCACTTCGATACCTGGGCCGAGGCGGCAGATGTCCTGGCGTTGAACCCAGATGTGGTGATCACCGCCACCGGCGGCCTGCCCAATACGGAGCTTTACGAAACACAAGGCGACCTGCCGGAGGTCGTCACCGCCTGGGACCTGATCGCAGGCGACGTGAAACCGGCGGGCCATGTGCTGATCTACGACGAGAGCGGGGACCACCCGGCCCTGCAGGCCGCCGAAATCGCCGCCATTGCCGGATCGAAGGTCGAGGTGATGACACCCGACCGCACCTTCTCCCCCGAGGTGATGGGGATGACGCTGACGCCCTACCTGAAGAACCTGTCGGACAAGGACGTGACCTTTACCGTCACCCGCCGCCTGCTGGATGTCATCCGCGACGGCAACCGCCTGACCGCGACCATCGGCACCGACTACAGCGATCACAGCTATCAGGCGAGCTATGATCAGGTGGTGGTCAACTACGGCACCCGCCCGCTGGACGATCTCTATTTCGAGCTGCGCGCGGCCTCGCGCAATGGCGGAGAAGTCGACCACAACGCATTGATTGCAGGCCGGCCGCAGCAGATCACCCGCAATCCCGACGGCACATTCCAGCTGTTCCGGATCGGCGATGCCGTATCATCGCGCAACACCCATGCGGCGATCTATGACGCGCTCAGGCTGATGAAGGATATCTGACCGCGCCATCACACAGGATCACAGGTTCACGGGATCAGCACGGCGCTGCGGTCGA
Organism: Sulfitobacter sp. PR48; assembly: GCF_028807335.1. Classification (NCBI taxonomy): domain Bacteria; kingdom Pseudomonadati; phylum Pseudomonadota; class Alphaproteobacteria; order Rhodobacterales; family Roseobacteraceae; genus Sulfitobacter; species Sulfitobacter sp. PR48. The sequence continues at coordinate 4,848 of NZ_JARAMM010000037.1, forward strand.
AACTGGCCATATCCATGCTCAGATCGTCATAGACGATCTGGATCGTGATGCTTTCAACCGCCCCTTCGCGCAAGGACAGATAGGGCAGCCCATCCTCTTCCAGGATCGCATTGGGTGTCGCATATTCCAGGTGACAGGGCGGCAAGGGCCAGTTCTGCATCGCCTCACCGTTCACGGAAATCGCAATGGCGGACAGGCCGCAGCGCCAGCTCCACAGATGGGTGATGTAAAGCAGGTCCTTGCCGCCGTATTGGCGCACAGCCACCCAATTGCCCTTTGTCGCGTTCAGGATCGGCTTGATTTCACCCGCGGTGGTGAACTTGCCGCTGGGGGTCTGCGGCTCTGCCACAAGTCCCGCGGGCACAACCGCCATGTTGAAGGGGGTCTGCGCGGGTGCCGGGGCTGCGGCAACAGGCGCCGTGGCAGGCGCAGGCGTGGCAGGCACCCCTTCCAGCAGGGTCCCCTGCCCGATCACGACCGATCCCTGCCCGACCGATACGCTGGCAGGCGGCGCAGCCGGTGCCACGGGGGCCGCGGGGGCCGCCGCCTCGGCCACTGCCGTTTCCCTGGGCATGGGTGCGGCCTCCCCGGCCCCATGCGCACCTGCCGCCAAAATGGCAAAAAAGAAATCCAACATCACTTCAATCCCTCACTCCCGGCCCAAATGCCGCCTTTTGCGAAATTGCATATGCCCCTATAGTCACCCCAAGAAAAAACAGGGCAGGTCACAGGGGCAATCAAAGTATGGCACGCAAACCCGTGCAATCGCAAACCTACAACATTGCGGTTGTGGGACAGGCCGGACGGCTGTCCTACGAGGCGCTGATCTTTGCCGCCTCCCTGCGCGAGATGAGCCCGGATTTCAAAGGCCGCCTGCTGGTGATGGAGCCGCAACCCGGCCCGCTGTGGAAATCGGACCCCCGGATTCAGACCGCCGACATCCGCGCCGCCCTGGCCGACCTCGGGGCCGAGATCATTCCCTTCAACAGCCGGTATTTCGGCAGCAGCTACCCCTATGGCAACAAGATCGAGATGCTCGGCGCCCTGCCAAAGGGTGAACCCTTCGTGTTTTTCGACACCGACACGCTGATCACCGGCGCGCTTTCGGATGTGCCTTTCGATTTCGACCGCCCCGGCGCCTCCCTGCGCCGCGAAGGCACCTGGCCGATCCCGCAGCTCTACGGGCCAGGCTACGCGGGGCTGTGGAAAAGCCTCTATGACAAGTTCGATCTGGATTTCGACAGCAGCCTCGACCTGACCCAGCCCGATGAATACTGGCAGCGCTATCTCTACTTCAACGCCGGGTTCTTCTATTACCGCTGCCCCCATGTCTTCGGCGAAAAGTTCCTGGAATACGCCCTGGCGATCCGCGACAACCCGCCGGTCGAACTCTGCGCGCAAAGCTTCGATCCCTGGCTTGACCAGATCGCCCTGCCGCTGGTCATCCATGCCCTGGGCGGCGGCAAGGACAGCCTGCCGCCGGGCCTGCTGGACGGCAGCATCACCTGCCACTACCGCCTGCTGCCCCTGCTCTACGCCCGCGAAAGCGACCATGCGATCCAGGTGCTGGAGCGCGTCACCGCCCCCAACAGGCTCAAGAAGGTGCTCAAGGGCTCCGAAGCGGTCAAACGCATGGTCTACCAAAGCCGCGGCCACAAGGTCCGCGCGCTTTTCGATCAGAACGACCTGCCGCGCAAGGAACAGGCGCTCCGCAACCGGATCAAGAAAAACGGCTTCTGGATTCGCTGATCCGCTTCATTGTTCCCAAAATACACGGCACGCCGTCCCGCATCCGCGCAACGCCGGCGCGATGGGCTCAGGCCCGCCACGGGCACCTGTAATCGCATGCGGCGCAGCCGCGCCTTTTGGTCACGCCTGCGCACCGCCTTCCCCCGCGCCGCTCTCTTGTGTGGCACAGGCCAATCGCTTACCCATGTGGCAAACACCCTTGGGAGAGAGACCATGACCGACGGACCCACCTACGGCTTCGACACGCTGCAAATCCACGCGGGGGCCCGCCCGGACCCGGCCACCGGGGCGCGCCAGACGCCGATCTACCAGACCACCGCCTATGTGTTCCGCGACACCGACCACGCGGCGGCGCTGTTCAACCTGCAGGAAGTGGGCTTCATCTATTCGCGCCTGACCAACCCCACCGTCGCTGTCCTGCAGGAACGCATCGCCACTCTCGAAGGCGGCGTCGGCGCGGTCTGCTGCTCTTCGGGCCATGCGGCCCAGATCATGGCGATTTTCCCGCTGATGGGGCCGGGCAAGAACATCATTGCCTCCACCCGGCTTTACGGCGGCACCGTCACCCAGTTCAGCCAGACCATCAAACGCTTTGGCTGGTCCTGCAAATTCGTCGATTTCGATGACCTCGACGCGGTCCGCGCGGCGGTGGACGACGACACCCGCGCCATCTTTGGCGAGGCCATCGCGAACCCCGGCGGCTATATCATGGACGTCCGTGCCATTGCCGACATCGCCGATGAGGCCGGCGTGCCGCTGATCATCGACAATACCTCCGCCACGCCCTACCTCTGCCGACCCATCGAACATGGCGCGACACTGGTGGTGCATTCGACCACGAAGTATCTCACCGGCAACGGCACCGTCACCGGGGGCTGCGTGGTGGATTCAGGCAAGTTCGACTGGTCCGCGAATGACAAGTTTCCCTCGCTGAGCCAGCCCGAACCCGCCTACCACGGCCTGAAATTCCACGAGACCTTCGGCGCGCTGGCCTATACTTTCCACGGCATTGCCATCGGGCTGCGCGACCTGGGCATGACGATGAACCCCCAGGCGGCACATTACACCCTGATGGGGATCGAAACCCTGTCCCTGCGCATGGACCGCCATGTGGCCAACGCCAGGAAGATCGCAGAATGGCTGGAAAAGGACGACCGGATCGACGCGGTGACCTATGCCGGTCTGAAATCCTCCCCCTATTACGAACGCGGGACCAAGCTCTGCCCGAAAGGCGCGGGCGCGCTTTTCACCATCGCGGTCAAGGGCGGCTACGAGGCCTGTGTGAAACTGGTCGAAGCGCTTGAGATCTTCAGCCATGTCGCCAACCTGGGCGATACAAGATCGCTGGTGATCCACTCCGCCTCGACCACGCACCGCCAGCTCAGCACCGAACAGCAGGTTGCCGCCGGTGCGGGCCCCAATGTGGTGCGGATCTCCGTCGGCACCGAGGACCCGGACGACCTGATTGCGGACCTTGATCAGGCGCTCAGCAAGGCAGCAGGCTGACCTGGGCGGCAGGGGCCTGAACCGGGCCCCTGCCCCCTGCCCGACACTCCCGTTGCCGGGAGTGTGGCTTTTCTTGCGCGGGACCCTGCGCTAACCTACGCTTCACCGGGAAGGTGCCCTGTAAAGCGCAGAACCACTGTGTTAAAGTTGTGACGATGAAGCCAGATTTTGCCCTTTCGCTGTCTTTTGAAGGAATTCGGCTGCTGCATCGCGCGGCCGGAGGCTGGCGTATTGTCGGCGAGGTGGCGCTGACCGCCGATGACCTGAACGCAGATCTTGCCGTCCTGCGGAAATCCGCCACCGCGCTGGAACCGGCCGGGCTGCGCAGCAAGCTGCTGCTGCCGGACGCGCAGATCAAGTATCTGACCATCGACACCCCCGGCATGTCCGAAGCGGACCGCCGCGAAGCCGCCCGCGCGGCGCTTGACGGGGCCACCCCCTATGCGGTCTCGGATCTTGCCTTTGACATCAGCCTCGACGGGCCGCGCACCCATGTGGCCGCCGTGGCCCGCGAAACCCTGGCTGAGGCTGAGGCCTTCGCCGTGGAACACCGTTTTCACCCGGTCAGCTTTGCCGCCGTACCGGGCAACAGCCCCTATCTGGGGGAGCCTTTCTTTGGCCAGACAGAGGTGGCCTCGGAACTGCTGGAGGACGGCGAAACCGTGGAGGCCGATGGCATCGCCGTCGTCGTGATCGGCAATGTCACCGTGCCGGACGGCCCGGTCGCGGCCGGACCTGCGCCTGCCGCACCGGATGACGCCGTTCAGAAACCCGACAGGGCGGCACCGCCTGCCGCCTCCACAGCTGCGCCCGAATCCAAGGCAGAGGTGACCTCCGCGGCACAGGCGCCGACAGCCCCGCCGGCCCGGAAGACGCCAGAACCTTCAGAAGCCCCCCGCACCGCCCCGTCAGAGGCAGAAGCTGAACCGGTTGAGGCCACATCCTCCGAGGCGCCAAAGCCTGAGGCAACTGCCGCTGAACAGCCTGCCGCACCGGAAGCACCCGCCGCACCGCGTGGCGACGCGACGGCAAAAGCACCTGAGGCACCGGCCACATCCCGGAGCGCCCCGCCGCCGCCGCCATCGGAACCCGAAGCAGCAAGACCTGCAGCGGAGAAGGGTGAGGACCGCGCCGTCAAACTGCCCCCGGCCCCGGCACCAACACCTGCCGTGCCGGCCCCGCCGATCGGGGCCGCACCGGTGGTTGTCACGCCGGAGCCCGAAACAGCCAGGATTGCCCCCGCAGAAGACAAGCCGGATGCCGCCACCTCCGACAGCCCTGCCGATCCGGCCGATCCGGCCGACGCCGGGGCAGCGCAGGATGTGCCTGTCATACCCTCCCTGCGGGCCGCGCGGGCGGAAAAGGCGACACCCGTTGCCCCCCTGCCGCCGCTGCGTGCGGAACCTGCCGGATTTGCCAGTCGGCGCGGCCGATCGGCGGCACCCTCACTTGAAGGCGCGCGGCGCGAACCATCGCTCGGCGCACCCACCGCTCTGCCCACCGGCGAGGATGCGGTGCTCCGGCCGGACAGTTCTTCCTTTGACACGCCTGTCCCGAGGCCGGAAGTGACCGCGCCCGCCGCTGCCCCCGCGCCCGCACGCGGTGGTTTCCTGAGCCGCAGGCGCAAAGGGGCATCCGCGCCCGAAAGGCGCATCCCGGCCAGTCCGGCCCCGCAACCCGGCGGCGCGGCAGTATCCGAAGCGGAGCGGATGACCGTTTTTGGTGCCCGCCGGACCGAGGTTGGCGGCAAGCCCCGTTTCCTCGGGCTGATCCTGACAGCGGTGCTGCTGGTGTTCCTGGCCGGTGTCGCGGCCTGGGCCTCGGTCTTCCTTGACGAGGGCATGAGCCTGTCGCGGCTGTTCGGTCCGCGCCCCACGCCGGAAGTGGCCGCGGCCCCGGACACACCGCTGCCCGAGCAACCCGCGCCCGAAACCAACGACCCGGTGCAGACCGCCGCGCTGGACAGCGGCTTGACCGAGGAAGACGGTGCCGTGCTCGACGCCCTGCGCGAGCCCCTGCCCCCGGTCGAACTGGACCTCAGCGAGGCCGAGCTTGAAGCAAAATACGCGGCCACCGGGATCTGGCCCCGCGCCCCCATCGTGCCGCCGGATCCGGCAGGCGAAATCGCAATCGAAGATCTTTACCTGACCAGCATCGACCCGGTCAGCACCGCTGCGGATGCAATTGCCCTGCCCGCGCTGGACAGCCTGCTGACCGACACTGCCCTGGGCGAGGTCGCGAACCCTGCCGCTGCAGGGACCCGCTTTGCCATCGGCGCAAATGGCCTGGTGATTCCGACGTCGGCAGGAACGGTGAACCCCGAGGGCGTCACCATCTATCTGGGCAAACCCGATGTCCTGCCCCCCGACACCATCATGGCCCGCTATCAGCCCCAGACCGCGGAAACCGCAGAGGATGTGCCGGAGCTGAACGTGCTGGCCGCCTTCCGGCCCAGGACCCGGCCCGGCGGGCTGATCGAGAATGCGGAACGTGCGCAGTTCGACGGGTTGACCATTGACGAGCTGAGCCAGTACCGCCCCGCATTGCGTCCGCAATCGGTGCAGGAACAGGCGGCAGAGGCCGCCGCACCGGCGATTGCCCCCGCCGATACCACCGAAGCGGTGGCACTGGCGCTGGAGACACCCGCACAGCCGACCGCTTTTGAGAACCCGACGAAATTTGCCGTTGCCGCCTCGGCCCGGCCCGATACGCGGCCCCGCAACTTTGACCGTATCGTCAAACGTGCCGAACGCACGGCGCCGACAGAGGAAACCCGCGTCGCCAGTGCAGGCAGCGTGGCACCGCGCACGGTCTCCCCCAGCATTCCGTCAAAGACTTCGGTTGCGAAACAGGCGACGGTCAAGAACGCCATCAATTTGCGCAAGGTCAATCTGATCGGTGTCTACGGGAAGCCCTCGAACCGCCGCGCGCTGGTCCGTCTGGGCAACGGGCGGTACAAGAAAGTTGTCGTGGGCGACCGGATCGACGGCGGCCGCGTCTCTGCCATCGGGGATGCCGAACTGCGCTATACCAAGGGTGGCCGGTCTGTCGTGCTGACCATGCCAAGAGGCTGAGAAGCTGAAAGGGGCAGCGCCCGCAGGCCCGCCCCCTCTGCTCATCAGTCCGGATTGCGCCGCTCAGGAGGCTTTCAGTTCGCCGCTGTCGAGCTGTTCCTGCTCGATGCTTTCGAACAGCGCCTTGAAGTTGCCTTCCCCAAATCCGTCATCGCCCTTGCGTTCGATGAATTCGAAAAAGATCGGGCCGATCACGGTTTTCGAAAAGATCTGCAACAGGATGCGGGTTTCGCCGCCATCCACCACGCCTTCGCCGTCGATCAGGATGCCGTGTTTCTGCATCCGCTCCAGCGGTTCCTCGTGGCCGGTCACGCGGTCCTTGCTCATCTTGTAATAGGTCTCGGGCGGGCCGGGCATGAACTGCACGCCCTTCTCCGCGATGGCGTCGGTCGCATCGTAGATGTTGCGCGCGCCGACGGCGATGTGCTGAATGCCTTCGCCCTTGTATTTCTTGAGATAGGCCACGATCTGGCCCTTCTCGTCACGGTCCTCGTTGATCGGGATGCGGATCCGGCCACAGGGCGATGTCAGCGCGCGGCTGGTCAGCCCGGTGAACTTGCCCTCGATGTCGAAAAAGCGGATTTCGCGGAAGTTGAACAGATCGCCGTAGAACTTGAACCAGACGTCCATATTGCCCTTGAACACATTGTGGGTCAGGTGATCGAGATAATAGAACCCGACGCCTTCGGGCTTGGACGTGGCAATCCAGTCGTATTCCCAGTTGTAGGGCGAGGTGTCGTAGTATTGATCCACAAAGTAGAGCAGCGAGCCGCCGATCCCCATGATTGCGGGCACATCCAGCACCTTGCCGTCGCCGGTATATTCCTCGGCCCCATTGGCGAGCGCATGTGCAAGCGCCCGTTTGGCATCGACCACACGCCAGCCCATTGACGGGGCGCAGGGGCCGTGTTCGGCCACGAACCGGGCGGCAAAACTGTCGGGATCGGCGTTCAGCACATAGGTGATGTCACCCTGCTGCCAAAGCTCGATCTTCCTGGTCTTGTGGTTGGCCACATGGGCATATCCCATCCGGGCAAAGAGATCGCGCAGTTCCTGCGGATTCTCCGATGCGAATTCGACAAATTCGAATCCGTCGGTGCCGGCGGGATTCTCGGCGGTGATTTTGGATTTCGGTGCGTCGTGCGGGAAAGGTCCCATGAGAAGCCTCCTCAACAAATGTGGAACTGTTGGGCTCAGGATAAGTTCCGATGCCTGCCAATGCTGCGCATAATTGGGGAAGGTTCTGGTAATTTACACATAAATACCGCATGATACCTGCATTAGACGCGGGAAATGCGCATCATGCTGGATGATATCGACACAAGACTGCTGGCCGCCCTGCAGCGCGACGCCCATCTGACGGCGCAAGAGCTGGGCGAGACGCTGAACCTGTCGCCCTCGCAGGCAGGCAGGCGGCGGCAGCGGCTGGAAAGCGAAGGCTATATTCAGGGCTACACCGCCCGGCTGGATCCCGTTCGCCTGGGCCTGAACGTGCAGGGGTTTGTCCAGGTCCACCTGGGCACCCACGGCCCCGACCATTCACGCAGTTTTGCGCGACTAATGGCCAGCCGTGCCGAGATTGTGAGCGTCTGGACCATGACGGGGGATGCGGATTACCTGCTGCGTGTCTATTGTGAGGACTTACCCAGCCTGAACCGGCTGATTCACGAGGTCTTGCTGCCGCATCCGGCTGTATCCAGGGTGCACAGCCAGATCGTGATGGACCAGCTCAAACGCGATGGGCCTCTGCCCACCTGAACCCTTTTGAAAGGACCCACATGGAAGGCTTCCTGTTCCAGGCCTCGATCTATCTTGCAGCTGCGGTGATCGCGGTGCCCATCGCCGCCCGTCTGGGGCTGGGGTCGGTGCTGGGGTATCTGGCGGCAGGCATCCTGATTGGCCCGGTGCTGGGCCTTGTCGGGTCCGAGACCAAGGATCTGCAGCATTTCGCGGAATTCGGCGTGGTCATGATGCTGTTCCTCATCGGGCTGGAGCTGGAGCCGCGCGCTCTGTGGGACATGCGGCACAGGTTGCTGGGGCTGGGCGGGCTTCAGATCATCCTGACCTCGGCGGCCCTGATGGGGGTCGCGATGTCATATGGCCAACCCTGGAACGTGTCGCTGGCAGTGGGTCTGACGCTGGCGCTGTCGTCGACCGCCATCGTATTGCAGACCCTGTCCGAGAAGAACCTGATGCAGACCGGCGGCGGGCGCAGCGTCTTTTCGGTGCTGCTGACCCAGGATATCGCGGTGATCCCGATCCTGGCGCTGCTGCCCCTGCTGGCCAGCGGCAGCATTGGTGGCATCCTGCCGGACGGGTCGATATCGCTTAACCCCGAGCAGGTGGATGCGGCCCATGGCGCCGAAGCGGGCGATCACGGCCCAGCCGCTGCAACGGCGGCCTTCGACTTTGTCCAGGGCCTGCCCGGCTGGGGCATCACGCTGGTCACCATCGGCGCGGTCCTGTCGATCATCATTGTCGGCGTGTTCTTTACCCGCCCTGTCTTTCGCTTCATCCATTCCGCCAACCTGCGCGAGATGTATACCGCGCTGGCCCTGCTGATCGTTGTCGGCATTTCCTTTCTGATGATGCTGGTGGGCCTCTCCCCCGCCCTTGGCGCCTTTCTGGCGGGTGTGGTTCTGGCCTCGTCCGAGTTCCGCCACGAGCTGGAGACCGACCTTGAACCCTTCAAGGGCCTGTTGCTGGGCCTGTTCTTTGTCACCGTGGGGGCCGGGATCAACTTTGAACTGCTGTTCAGCAAGCCGATCCTGCTGGTGGGGATGGCGGTGCTGGTGATCGTGGTCAAGGGGCTGATCCTGGGCGTGCTGGGGCGGATCTTCCGGCTCAGGGGACGGGACCAGTGGCTCTTTGCCCTCAGCCTCGCGCAGGCGGGGGAATTCGGCTTTGTTCTGGTCAGCTTTTCGGTCGCCACCGGCGTCATGCCGGGCGCGATTGCGGAGACCCTGCTGCTGGTGATCGCGCTGTCGATGCTGATCACGCCGCTGCTGTTCATCCTCTATGACCGGATCAGCCGGCGGATGGACGTCAAACACGGGCCCCTGACCCCCGATGAGATCGACGAATCCGGGCCGGTGATCATTGCGGGCATCGGACGCTTCGGCCAGATCGTGAACCGGCTGGTGCAGGCCAGCGGATTCCAGACCGTGGTGCTGGACCACAACCCCGATACAATCGCCGTGATGCGCCGCTTCGGGTTCAAGGCCTTTCTGGGGGACCCGACCCGCCCCGACATCCTGCGCAAGGCGGGTCTGCGCGAGGCCAGCGTGCTTGTGGTTGCGCTGGACGACCAGAAATCGGCCTTGCAGCTGATCGCCTATGCCCGCAAGGAACGGCCCGATCTGCATATCGTCGCCCGTGCCCATGACCGCACCGACGTCTACCGCCAGTATCAGGCCGGGGCGGATGACATTGTGCGCGAGATGTTCGACAGCTCGCTGCGGGCCGGCCGCTATGTGCTGGAAAACCTCGGCCTGTCGGAATACGAGGCCGCCGAGGCGCAGCGCATGTTCTATGCCCATGACCGCAAGTCGGTGCGCGAACTGGCCGCGCTCTGGCGTCCGGACATCGACCCCTCGCAGAACAAGGCCTATGTGGCCCGCGCGAAGGAGCTGCAGAAGGACCTCGAAACCGCCTTTCTCAACCGCGTCGACCACGAAGAGAAGAAACGCGCTTAAAAAGCGATCCGGGATATACTTGGATCACTTGTTCGCTGCCTCTCCCTTCGGTCGAATGCGAAAAGTGATGTGCGGTGTTGCAGGTTTGTCCCGATACGCTGTGGGTGTAAGCAAACCGGGCGTTGTGTCACATCCCTGGGTCAGAGCGCGGCGCTACGTCCGATGGTCGAGGCGGGGCCAAGCGGTCTTCGTGAGAATGCTGCGAAGGGCGGGATCGAGCCGCCTCCACCGCCGACATCAAGCACAAGCCGGGCCGTCGCCTGCCCGGGGTGGGCGATCCTGACGTCTGTCCATGCCACTTGATTTCTCAACCGTGATGATACCTCTCAGAGTATCACCCAGTCTCACCAAATCGCCCGCCCGAGCGGCGGGCAGGCGATGGCCCGGCGCCTTCGGCTTGATTCCGGGCTTTGGTTCCCAGTGATCAAGCGGCAGTTTTGTCCCGCACGGCAGCCCCTCGCGCACCCCGCGTCGAAAGGCCGGTTTGGGTCAGAATTGCCTGGCACTTCATTCTAATGCAGCGTCGGGTGAGTCTGGTCTTTCCGAAAGGGCTATCGGCGCAGGCTCTCCGGGTTCAGCCGTCGCTGACACCCGCCTGAGCAAAGGTTGCCATCCCGCCATGGCAGGCCAACGCCGCTTTCAGCACGGAAATCGCAAGCGTCCCGCCGGAGGCTTCGCCCAGCCGCAGGCCCAGCTGTAGCAGCGGCACCTTGTCCAGCGCCTGCAACAGACGCGCGTGGCCGCCTTCGGCGCTCAGATGGCCTGCAACGGCGTGATCCAGCGCTCCAGCCCGGGTATGTTCCAGACACAGCGCCGCCGCGCAACAGATGAAACCATCGAGGATCACCGGAATGCGCAGGCTGCGCGCCCGCGCCATCGCGCCGGCCATCCCGGCCAGCTCGCGGCCACCCAGACGGCGCAGGGTCTCCAGCCCGTCGCCCTGCCCGCCATGCAGCGCCACGCTCGCGCGCACCACTTCCGTCTTGACCGCCAGCGCCGCATCATCGACCCCGGTGCCGCGCCCGGTCCACTCCGCCGCATCGCCGCCCAGCAGCGCGAGGGCAAGTGCGGCCGCACTTGTGGTATTGGCAATCCCCATCTCGCCCACCACCAGCAGATCGGCGGTGACTTCCACCGCATTCCAGCCTGCGGCAAGCGCCGCGACCAGTTCGGCCTCCGTCATCGCAGGACCCGTGGTGAAATCCGCCGTGGGCCGGTCGAGGTCCAGCGGCACAACCGTCATCGAGGCCCCCGCAACCCGCGCCAGTTGGTTGACCGCCGCGCCACCCGCCTGAAAGTTCAGCACCATCTGGCCGGTGACTTCCGCCGGAAAGGCCGACACCCCCCGCGCCGCGACCCCGTGATTGCCCGCAAAGACAATGACCTGGGGCGCTGCAATCTCGGCCCTGTCGCCGCCGCGCCAGCCGCGATACCACAGGGCCAGATCCTCAAGACGGCCCAGCGATCCCGGCGGCTTGGTCAGCTGTCCGTTGTGATCCGCCGCTGCCGCAAGGGCCACCTGGTCAACGCCCTCAGGCGCGGCCAGAAGGTCGCGGAACGCAGAGAGACTTGCAAAAGGCTGGGTCATGGGCATGCTCGGCTTGAATGATGAATTGCCCCTGTCTATCGACAGCGCCTGAGCGCGGAAAGGGCACAAGGGGCGGAATTTTGGATAGAAGCGACATTCCCGGAGGGCGGCAGGCATTTCAGCCCCAAGACCTTGTCATCGCGCTGGGGCTGCTGACCCGCCTGCCCCTGCCTGCGCAGGCCTTTGCCGCATCGGGCAGCCGCCCGCCCGCACAGGCCGCCTGGGCCTATCCGCTGGTCGGTCTGGTGGTTGCTGTCGCGGCTGTGCTTGTGGCCTGGCTGCTGGGCGGTCTTGGCCTGCCTGCCCCGGTGCAGGCAATGTTCGTGATCGCCGTCACCGTGGTGCTGACCGGCGCCATGCACGAAGACGGGCTGGCCGATTGCGCCGATGGCTTCTGGGGCGGCTGGACCCGGGAGCGGCGGCTGGAGATCATGAAGGACAGCCAGATCGGCACCTATGGGGTGATCGCCCTCGTGCTCTCGCTGGTGCTGCGCTGGCAGCTGATTACCATGCTGATCGACGCCGGGGCGCTGACAACGGCGCTGATCCCGGCGGCAATGGTATCGCGGGCTGCCATGGTCTGGACCATGGCGCGCCTGCCGCAGGCCCGGGACAAGGGCTTGTCACGGCAAACCGGCATCCCCGCACCGCCTGCCCTGATGGCTGCGGTTGCCATCGGGTTATGCGCGGCCCTGTTCACCGCAGGATGGTTCGCAACGATCCTTGTCAGCATCCTGCTGACCTTCGCGACGGGCCTGCTGGCACGGGCCAAGATCGCGGGCCAGACCGGTGATGTGCTGGGGGCCACACAGCAGATTGTCGAAATCGGCTGCCTGCTGTCGATCAGCGCCTTTGCCCTGAGCTGAAAAGCAAAACGCCGCGCCCCTGATGGGACGCGGCGCCAGATTGCTGACAAACCCGGAAACGGCTGCCGCGGGAGGTAAATCGTTCTTCTGCGCTCTGCGTTCCGTTTTCGAACGAAGGGCCGCGCCCGAGCCTGGGAGGGCGCATTGAGACGCGCAT
>NZ_JARAMM010000038.1:0-15995 GCF_028807335.1 Sulfitobacter sp. PR48
GGGAACAACTAGCCTCACCAAATCGCCTACCCGAGGGGCGGGCAGGCGATGGCCCGGCGCCTTCGGCTTGTTCCGGGCCTGGGTGCTTGTGATCGACGTCCGCTTAACTGACCTTCACACGTGTCGCAGCGAAGGTCCGAACCGGGCCGGGGCCCATGCGGTCAGGGAAAGGGCGGAGCCGATTGCCCCGGGTCCGGTGCCTCAGACCTCTTCGATGCGCAGGGCGATGGGCGCGCCGGCCATCACGCCGGTGCCATCCATGGCGGCAATCGCGCGGTCCAGATCGGCGGGGATGGTCTTGTGGGTCACGATCAGCACCGGGGCCGTGCCGGTGTCATGTTCGTATTGCCGCATCCTGTTGATGCTGACACCCGCTTCGCCCAGGACCGTGGCGATCTTGGCCAGGGCGCCGGGTTTGTCCACCAGCGTCATGCGCAGGTAATAGGGGGCAGGGGTCTTGGACATGGCGGATTTCGCCTGTTGCAGACTGGCGGCGGGCTGGCCGAAGACGGGCATCAGCGTGCCGCGCGCGATGTCGCAGATGTCGGCCATCACCGCGCTGGCGGTGGGGCCTTCGCCCGCACCCGCGCCGCGCAGCACGATCTGGCCCACCGCATCACCATCCAGCACCACCATGTTGGTCCCGCCATCCAGCTGCCCCAGCGGCGAAGTGTCGGGCACCAGACAGGGCTGCATCCGCTGTTCCAAGCCGCGCCCGGTCTTTTGCGCCACGCCCAGCAGCTTGATCTTGTAGCCCATGTCGGCGGCGGCGTGGATGTCCTCGATGCTGACCCGCTCGATCCCTTCCAGATGAATGCCCGCGAAATCCACCTGCGCGCCAAAGGCGATGGAGGACAGGATCGCCAGCTTGTGCGCGGCATCAATGCCGCCCACATCCAGCTGCGGATCGGCCTCCAGATAGCCCAGGCCATCGGCCTCGGCAAAGATCTCCTGATAGGTTTTGCCCGAATTCTCCATCCGGGTCAGGATGTAGTTGCACGAGCCGTTCATCACGCCCATCACCCGGGTGATGGCATTGCCGGCAAGGCCCTCCATCAGCGTCTTGACCACGGGAATGCCGCCCGCGACAGCCGCCTCGAAACGCAGGTTGACGCCTTGCGCCTCTGCCAGTTCGGCCAGCGCCTGACCGTGGATCGCCAGCATCGCCTTGTTCGCCGTGACCACCTGCTTGCCCGCTTTCAGCGCAGCTTCAGTGGCGTTCTTGGCGGGGCCGTCCTCACCGCCCATGAGTTCGACAAAGACATCGACGTCATCGCGGCCGGCCAGTGCGACGGGGTCGTCCTCCCAGGCGTAGCTGTCCAGGCTGACACCCCGGTCCCGTCCCCTGGTGCGGGCAGAGACGGCGGAAATGGTGATCTTGCGGCCCGTGCGCGCCTCCAGCAGGGCGGCCTGCTGGCGGATGATGCGCACCACGCCGACCCCCACTGTGCCCAGTCCGGCAATACCAAGGCGAAGGGGATCAGACATGGGCGATATCCTTTGGGTGTGGTCAGGGTTCTGGTTCTGCCGCGATGTAGCGGTTTCACAGGCGGCGTGCAACGCAGGACCGCGGAACCGGCGCTATTGCAGACCTTCTGCCAGACGCTGCCGTTCCCGGCCCGACAGGATGGCGCCGCGCATCCGTGCCGCGCGTGACCTCAGCCGCGCCACCCGTGCCTCAAGCCGGGCCTGGGTGGCCTGCGCATCGACCCTGCCCGCGGTGGCCTGCGCCAGCAAAGGTTCAAGCGGCACCAGGGCGGGGTAATCGGCGGCGGCCATTTCGGGCGAAATCGTCCGGTCCAGCTCGGGGAACTGGGTGCAGGCGGCAAGGCAGCAGGCGGCCAGCAGGGCAATCGGGGGGCGTATGCTCATGACAACTTTCTTGCACCAGCCTGTCTGACAGCGCAAGCGGGCTTTGCTTTCGGATGCAGTTTCAGTAATCAGGGGGTCATGGCGCGTACAACAGGTTCACATTCCGATATCACGGGGCCACGGGTCCGTGCGGCGGCGCTGAAGCTGTTCGCGCGCGGTGGCTATGCGGCGGTGTCGATGCGCGCCATCGCGGCAGAGGTGGGCGTGCAGGCCGGGGCGCTTTACAATTACACCCCTGACAAGCAGACCCTGCTGTTCGAACTGATGCGCGACCACCTTGAGGCGCTGCTTTGTGCCCTGCCGGTGCCAAGGGGCGATGCCCTGGCGCAGCTTGAGGATTTTGTCGCCTTCCACATCAGGTTTCACGCCGACCGGCCCGATGAGGTCTTCATCGCCTATATGGAATTGCGCAACCTTGATGAGGAGAATTTCGCCGAGGTCGAGCGCCTGCGCCGGATGTACGAGAACCGGCTGGAAAACGTCCTGCGTGCGGGTGTGGACAGCGGCGATTTCGCGGTCAAGGACACCAAGATCGTGACTCTGGCGATCATCGCGATGCTGACCGGGGTGAACACATGGTTCCGCGAGAGCGGGCGGCTGTCCCTGGACGAGGTTGTCGGGCAATACTGGGACATGGTGCGCAAGGCGGTCAGCGCAGCCTGAAACGCCCGCGCGGGGCATCCCCGGCGGTGATGTTTGGCTGTTGATATCTGATGATCACGAAGCGTCGGTAAAAAGGCGGCGCCGCCAGATCGGAGGTATGAGACGGGATTTTACCCCGCATTCCTGAACCGTTCAGATATGGCCCGATGTGCCGGGCCTCTTCTCCGGGTCGATACCGCAGGGGTGAAAGCCCTGCAGCTGTGTCATGACAGGGCAGGGTTTTAGGCCAGCGGGGTTAAGACATGCTGACACAAGCGTGCGCCGGGGGGCGCAACAGGCCTGCCGCCAGGCTGTTCCGGGACATGCCGGAATGTGCTAGGATGGCGGCATGACCGAGGACGAACATCTTGCATGGTTGAAAAAGATCATGCCCATGGTGGCCACGCTGATGACCCTGGGCACATTCCTCGTGATCCGGCTGGCGGGTCATGGCAATGGCACGGCGCTGCTGGTCGCGGGCATCATGTTCGGCTTTGTGCTTCTGATGTACGGCGCGCGGGTCGTTCTTGGGGTCAAGGGCTTTGTCGTGGTGATCGGGGCAGGTGCTGTGATTCTGTGGCGCCTGCAACGGAACGGCTATTTCTGACCGGCACCCTGCAACCGGATTACGCTGCACTGTCCTGAGAAAGTGAGGTGGGCGCATGGCCCACCCCTGTTTCAATGCGCCGGTTTCAATGCGCCGGTTTGATGAACTTGCCATTGCGCAGGTCGGCAAAGGCCTGTTCCAGCTCGGCGCGGGTGTTCATCACGATGGGGCCGTGCCAGGCCACGGGTTCCTCGATCGGCGCGCCCGAGATCAGCAGGAAACGCAGCCCTTCCTCGCCCGCCTGAACGGTCACCTCGTCCCCGGTGCCAAAGCGGATCAGGGTGCGGTCGCCGCTGAGATCGCGGATGTTGACCTCTTCGCCGGCCACTTCCTTTTCCAGCAGCACGCCGGAGGGGGCAGAGGCATCAGCAAAGGCGCCGGCCCCCTGGAACACATAGGCGAATGCCCGGCGGTAGGTGTCGATGCGGAAGGTCTTTTTCACGCCCGCAGGCACGGTGATGTCGAGGTACTGCGGGTCTGCCGCGATCCCGTCCACCGGGCCGGTCTTGCCCCAGAAGTTGCCGGTGATCACCTTGACCTGCGTGCCGTCGTCATCCGTCACCACCGGAATATCGGCCGAGGTCACGTCCTGGTAGCGCGGCGCGGTCATCTTCTGCGCGGCGGGCAGGTTGCCCCAAAGCTGGAAACCATGCATCTGACCGCGCGCGTTTCCGGCGGGCATTTCCTGATGCAGGATGCCGGAACCGGCGGTCATCCATTGCACGTCACCAGCGCCCAGCGTGCCGGTATTGCCCAGGGAATCGCCATGTTCGACCGTGCCTTCCAGCACATAGGTGATCGTTTCGATCCCCCGGTGGGGGTGCCAGGGAAAGCCCTTTTCAAAATCCTCGGGCCGTTCGTTGCGGAAATCGTCGAACAGCAGGAAGGGGTCCAGTTCCGACGGGTCCTGAAAGCCAAAGGCGCGGTGCAGTTTGACACCCGCACCTTCAAGCGTGGGGATTGCGCGACGTGTCTCAAGTGTGGGTCTGAGGGACATGACAATTCTCCTTGTCTGAAGCTGCAAGACAGATAGGTGCGCCGCGCGCAGCTGAAAAGAGAATTGCAGGCACGGGCTCTGTGCAAAAATGCGAGATTGCGGGGAATCCTTGCGGCAACCGCTCCGATTTCAGCTTTTTGGGCGGCTACGCGAAGTAGCCTCCGGGCAGGACCCGCGTGGCTGACCTGTCGCCTGACCCGTCGCAATCAGGCGCGACAGGTCGCAGGTCAGCCGCGTTGATGGGGGTGCCCGGACAGGAGAGATGGATGAAAGTCGGATTTGTCGGATTGGGGAACGTCGGTGGCAAGCTGGCGGGATCGCTGCTGCGCAACGGGATAGAGCTGCATGTGCATGACCTGAACGCGGAACTTGTCGCCGCGAAGGTGGCGAAAGGCGCGAAAGCCGCCGCCGGTCCCGGCGCGCTGATGCAATCTTGCGATCTGGTGATCACCTGCCTGCCCAGCCCCGCCGCCTGCGCCGCCGTGCTGGCGCAGATGTTGCCCCATGTCGGCCCCGGCAAGATCTGGATGGAGATGTCGACCACCGATGCCGATCAGATCAAGGCCCATGCCGACGCGGTGATCGCAAAGGGCGGAGAGGCGGTGGATTGCCCGGTCTCGGGCGGGTGCCACCGGGCAGATACCGGCAATATCAGCATCTATGCGGGCTGCACGCGTGCCACCTTTGAAAAGGTCCTGCCGATCCTGACCCATATGGGCCGCCGCATTTTGCATGTGGGCGATGTGGGGGTGTCCAGCACGCTCAAGGTCATGACCAACTATCTGGCCACCATCAACCTTTTGTCGCTCTGCGAGGCGCTGACGGTGATGAAGGCGGCGGGCATGGACCTTGGCGTCACCTATGAGGCGATTGCGGCATCCTCGGGCAATTCATTCGTGCATGAGACCGAAAGCCAGCTGATCCTGTCGGGGTCGCGGGATGTGAACTTTACCCTCGACCTTGTGCAAAAGGACGTGGGCCTGTTCCAGAAACTGGCCGATGACAACGGGGTGCCGCTGGAACTGTCGCCGCTGATGATCAAGATGCTGAGCGACGGGCAGCGCCGCTATGGTGTCAGCGCCCAGTCGGACCGGATGATCGAACGGCTGGAGGAGGCGACGGGCCTCAGCATCACCGCAGCGGGCTTTCCGACCGAGCTGACCGACGATGAACCCGAAGCGCGCGGGTATGAGGTGCCGCTGCGCCGGTAACCTGCCCTGAAACGCAAAACGCGGCCCCTTTCCAGGGACCGCGTTTCAAATCTCGTCGCAGGGTGGCTTATGCCAGTGCGATGTTCGTCGCCGATTCGCGACCGTCACGGCCCGCTTCGATGTCGAATGTCACTTTCTGGTCGTCTGCCAGGCCGGTCAGGCCTGCGCGCTCAACAGCAGAAATATGGACGAAAACGTCCTTGCTGCCGCCATCGGGTGCGATAAAGCCGAAGCCTTTTGTTGTGTTGAACCATTTTACGGTGCCAGTGGCCATATCCGTAGTCTCCGTTTTTGGGTCTGTCCGCGGTATGCGACAGCTTGGCGTGGTCGATCTGGATCGGGACTGAACGCCGTATGAAGGAGACAGTGGGTCGAAAAAGAATAACGTTTGCCCCGCCCGCATATCGGAAATCCCATGGCAAATCAAGTGGGTGATGTGGTGACCCTGCGTGCCCTGCGCGGGCGGGCAGGTTTTTGCCCACAATCGGCGGCTTTGACGGCATTCTGCGTCCTGACCGGCGCCGAGCCGTCCTGCCGCAGCGTTTCGTCGTGCGCCGGGCGGGGCGCTTGGGGGGCAGGCACCGCGCCTTGGTCTGTCAACGCGCGACGTGCCGCAGTTCAGCAGTTCGGCACATTCACCGCCAGACCGCCCAGCGAGGTTTCCTTGTATTTCTCCGACATATCCGCCCCGGTCTGGCGCATCGTCTCGATACAGGCATCCAGCGGCACCAGATGGGTGCCGTCGCCGCGCAGGGCGAGCGAGGCCGCCGAAACCGCCTTGATCGCGCCCAGGCCGTTGCGTTCGATGCAGGGCACCTGGACCAGCCCGCGCACCGGGTCGCAGGTCATGCCAAGGTGATGCTCCAGCGCGATTTCAGCGGCATTTTCAATCTGTTCCGGCGTGCCGCCCATGACGGCACAAAGACCCGCCGCAGACATGGCGGCGGCAGAGCCCACTTCGGCCTGACAGCCCGCCTCGGCCCCCGAGATGGAGGCGTTGAACTTGACCAGCCCGCCGATGGCGGCTGCGGTCAGCAGGAAATCCTCGATATGGCTTTCCGACGCGCCGGGCACATGGTCGAGGTAATAGCGCAGGGTGGCGGGCATTACGCCGGCCGCGCCATTGGTGGGCGCGGTGACCACCTGACCGCCGGCCGCGTTTTCCTCGTTCACCGCCATGGCATAGACGCTCATCCAGTCGTTGATCGTATGGGGCGCGCGCTGGTTCTGGCCACGCTCGGCCATCAGCGCATCGTAAATGCCCTTGGCGCGGCGCTTGACGCTCAGGCCGCCGGGCAGGATGCCGTCGGTGGTCAGCCCCCGGTCGATGCAGTCGTTCATCACCTGCCAGAGCTTCCTGGACCCTTCGCGCAGGTTGACCTCGCCGCCGCGCGAGATTTCGTTGGCGCGTTTCATTGCCGCGATGCTCTTGCCCGAGGACTTTGCCATCTCCAGCATCTCGGCGGCGGATTTGAACGGGTAGGGCACCGGTGCGCCCTCGTCGGTATCCTTGCCCGCGGCCAGTTCGGCCTCGGTCATGACAAAACCGCCGCCAACGGAATAGAAGGTCTCGCGCAGGACCACATCGCCCTGGGCGTCGCGGGCCATCAGCAACATGCCATTGGCATGGCCCGCAAGCTTGGTGTCGTAGTCGAAAACCATGTCCGCCCTGGGGTCGAAACGCAGGGGCGGCAGCCCCTCGACCTCGATCACATGGGTCTCGGCGATCTGTTTCAGCACCGCCTCGGCGCGTTCGTGGTCATAATCGCGCGGGGTGAACCCGGCGAGGCCCAGGATCGTCGCCCGGTCCGTGGCATGGCCGACACCGGTAAAGGCCAGCGACCCGTGCAGCGAGGCGCGCAACCCCGCGAAATGGAAGGGCGAGGCGCGCATCATGTCGAGGAACCGCGCGGCGGCGACCATCGGGCCCATGGTGTGGGAGGAGGACGGGCCGATGCCCACCTTGAACATGTCGAAAACGGAGAGGAACATCAGGTGGCACTTCCTTCGGGCGGGGTGGCCAGTTGTGGCGCGGTGAATGGGGTTGGTCCCAGCCCTTCGGCAGCTTGCGCGGCGCGGGTGCAGGGCAGGGTTTCAAGCATCAGGCAAAGATTGTGCAGATGGGCGGTCTGCGCAAGCCGGAACCATGAACGGTCGGCGGCCAGGGGGTAAAGCGCGCACCAGCGCAGGCAGCAGGCGAGGTAGAAATGCAGGATGCCGGGGGTCTGCGGATCAAGCCAGGCCGGACCGGAGGCCGCCAGCCTGTCGAGCTGCGCAAGATGCGATGCCAGTGCCATCTGCATGGTCTGTCGCAGGGCGGCCTGATGCGCCGGATCGGGGCCTGCATATTTTTCCGGATAAAAGGTCATGCGCAGTGCCGGGTGCAGCGTGTTCGACACGAAGAACAGCCATTTGAGGAAGGCCGCCCGGTCGGGGTGATCCGGTGCCGGGGCCATGCCGCCATGGGTATCGGCCAGCCACAGCAGGATCGCGCCGGTCTCGAAGATCGGCCCCTGCGGCGTCTCCAGCACCGGGATCAGCCCGTGGGGGTTCAACCCGCGATAGGCGGGCGAGCCTTGCTCACCTGTTGCGCGGTTCACCAGCCTGGTCTCGAAGGGCCGGCCCATATGGTCCAGCGCCAGCCGGACGATCAGCGAGGCATTGTCGGGGGCGTAGTGAAGGACATATCGGTTCATGAAACCTGACCTAGCGCAGGCAGGGCCGCGCGCACGTTCGAAAACGACGCTTGATGTGCTGGTCGACACCAAAACGTTCGTCCAGTGCCGCCAGGATCGACGGGATGTTCTACAGCGGGCCGCCGGCGCCGCGCAAGCAAACCGGTACTGCGGAGACAGGGTCAGCGGGGGGCGGCTCAGTTCCGAAAATACCCGATGCTGCGAGAGGCATAAACGGCAGCTTTTGATCGGGTGGCCAAAACCGTGACAAAACGCGGAGCAGTTTGGCCAGAGGTTTGTGGCACAGGATTTTTCGACGATGGCGGTTGAGCCTCGCGAAGTGGCGAAAACGAGCGTATTTGGCGCATCTATTCTGTCAGGGGGTTTATGTCAGGTGAGCGGACATTGCTGCCGTCGATCACTGGCAACCAAAGCCCGGAACAAGCCGAAGGCGCCGGGCCATCGCCTGCCCGCCCCTCGGGTAGGCGATTTGGTGAGGCTGGGTGTTCCCTCGTTAGGATTCATCACGGTTGAGAAATAAAGTGGTATGAACATAGCTCGGCATCGCCCACCCCGGGCAGGCGACGGCCCGGCTTGTGTCTCATGTCACTCCGGGCTCGTTCCGGACCTTCTCCGCACCGCAGAATGTGCCAAAACTCAACCGTTTCTGACACAGCCGATAACCACCGCTTTTGTCACTGCGGTACTCTTCATCGCAGACTTTCGCGCCGCCTCAGCGAAGGCCCACCCCATCCGCTCACCCGACACGCGATCCGCGCGGGCTTCGCGCAGGCTTTCGGCGTGTCCGGGGGTGTCGGTGCCGGACAGCCATGATGAAAACGGATAGAATCCTCCCCCCGGCACGGGACTGGCCCGGCTGGCGCTGTCGGGGGGAATCGATGCCGCCGGTGCTGGTGCCTGTTCCGCCCTGGCACCGCGATTGCGGCGCTGATGGTGGGTGCTGCGTGGTGCCGCATGGGTGACCGCCGGGTTGGCGCGCCGGCCCCGGGGCGGTTTTGGCCCGGTGCTTTCGATTTCACACAAAAACCCGGCGCTAGCCCCTCGCACCGGGCCGCTAATGTCCCTATAACCCGGTCAGGTTACGCAAAAGGAAGCTGCCTCATGGCCGGAGAACTGTCTCCCATCGACAAGGCAAAGTTTGTTGCCGCGAAACGCGCGGCCCAGTTTGTCGAAGACGGCATGCGCGTGGGGCTTGGCACCGGGTCCACCGCCGCCTGGCTGGTGCGCTGCCTGGGCGAAATGGTGCGCGATGACGGGCTGCGCATCCGGGGCGTGCCGACATCGGCGCGCACGGCGGAACTGGCCCGCAACGTGGGCATCGAGGTGATTTCGCTGGATGAGGCGAAATGGCTGGACCTGACCATTGACGGAGCGGATGAATTCGACGGCGAGCTGAACCTGATCAAGGGCGGCGGCGGCGCGCTGCTGCAGGAAAAGATCGTGGCGACGGCAAGCGACCAGATGGTGGTCATCGCGGATATCGGCAAGGAAGTCGAACATCTGGGCGCCTTTCCGCTGCCGATCGAGGTGATCCCCTTTGGCTGGCAGACCACTCAGGCGCTGGTGGAGGAAACGCTGATCTCGATGGATGTGCTGGGCCGGTCTTCGACCCTGCGGATGAACGGCGATACCCCCTTCATCACCGACGAGGGCAACCATATCCTCGATCTGCACCTGAACCGGATCGGCAATGCGCGGCAGCTGGCGCTGGTTCTGAACCAGATGCCCGGCGTGGTGGAGAACGGGTTGTTCATCGACATCTGTGACGCAGTCGTGATCGGCTACGGGGATGGCAGGGTCGAGGTGCGCGACATAAATGAGGGGACAGTCGCGACGGAGCGGCTGGACTTTGTGGAAACGGACAATCTGTTTTCCGACCTCAGCGAGTGACCGAGAATAAGGAAGAACCAATGGCTGACACCGATTTCGACTATGATCTTTTTGTGATCGGCGGCGGCTCTGGCGGGGTGCGCGCCGCGCGTGTCGCCGCAGGCGAATACGGGGCAAAGGTCGCGCTGGCAGAGGATGACCGCTATGGCGGCACCTGCGTGATCCGGGGCTGCGTGCCGAAAAAGCTGATGGTCTTTGCCTCTACCTATTCCGATGTGGTGGAAGAGGCGAGAAGCTATGGCTGGGACCACAGGCAGGGGCCGTTTGACTGGCAGGATTTCCGGGGCCGGCTGACGCAGGAACTCGACCGGCTGGAAGGGGTCTATCGCAAGCTGCTGGCCAATTCCGGGGTGGAGACCTTTGACCTGCGCGCGCGCCTGAAGGATGCGCATACGGTCGAACTGGCCGATGGCACCACGAAGACGGCGAAACATATTCTGGTGGCGACCGGCGGCCATCCGGTGCGCCCTGAACTGCCGAATGCGGAGCTGGGCATCGTGTCGGATGACATCTTTCATCTGGACCAGCTGCCGAAATCCATCCTG
The DNA here is from genome assembly GCF_028807335.1 of Sulfitobacter sp. PR48. Taxonomy (NCBI): domain Bacteria; kingdom Pseudomonadati; phylum Pseudomonadota; class Alphaproteobacteria; order Rhodobacterales; family Roseobacteraceae; genus Sulfitobacter; species Sulfitobacter sp. PR48. Next base: position 10,461 of record NZ_JARAMM010000038.1, read on the forward strand.
ATCATCGGCGGCGGCTATATCGCCTGTGAATTCGCCTGCATCCTGCGCGGTCTGGGTGTCGAGGTGACGCAATATTACCGTGGCGCGCAGATCCTGCGTGGCTTTGACGACGAAGCGCGCGGGCTTGTCGCCGAAAGCATGCGCGACAGCGGCATCGACCTGCACACCGGCACCAATATCGTCGAGATGGCCCTGGCCGAGGACCGCAAGGATGGCCCGCAACCCACCGCATCCGCTGCCTCCATGGGGGCAGGCGTGAAACAGGCCGCGGGCCGGTCCGGGCCGGTCTGGGTCAAATCGACCAATGGCGGCGAAAAGGTCTTTGACATGGTGCTTTTCGCCACCGGGCGCGACCCGTCGAGCAAGGACATGGGGCTGGAAGAGATCGGCGTGACCCTGGGCCGTCGCGGCGAGATCAAGGTGGATGAATACAGCCAGACCGGCGTGCCCTCGGTCTATGCCATCGGCGATGTGACCGACCGGGTGAACCTGACACCGGTTGCGATCCGCGAGGGGATGGCCTTTGTCGAGACCGTCTTTGGCGGCAATCCGACCCCGGTGGATCATGATCTGATCCCCTCGGCCATCTTCACCCAGCCCGAGATGGGCACGGTGGGGCTGAGCGAGGAAGAGGCGCGCGACCGCGAGCCGGTCGAGATCTATTGCACATCGTTCAAACCGATGCAGAGTGCCTTTGCGGGCAAATCCGACCGGGTGCTGATGAAACTGGTGGTGTCGCGCGAAACCCGCGTTGTGCTGGGCTGCCATATCGTCGCACCCAATGCGGGTGAATTGATCCAGATGGCGGGCATTGCGGTCAAGGCGAAGCTGACCAAGGAACAGTTCGATGCAACCTGTGCGGTGCATCCGACCATGTCGGAAGAACTGGTCACCATGCGCAAGCCGGTCCGCACTGCTTGAATCCGGGCTGTTTGCGCCCACATTCAAAAGCGTACATAGAGTAACTTGAGAAGGCCGTGTTTCGCGGCACAGAGGGGAAAAGACTTATGGCTGGCAATTCGGGCGGCCCCTGGGGAGGGGGCGGCAACAACGGCGGAGGTCGTGACAAGGGGCAAGGCGGACAGGGCGGCGATCGTGGCCAGGGTGGCCGCGGGCAGGGCAGCGACAAGCCGCAGATCCCCGAAATCGACGATCTGGTCAAGAAGGGCCAGGAACAGCTTCGCGTCCTGATGGGCGGCGGCAACCGGAACCGGGGCAATGGCACCGGCGGCGGTGGCGGCAATGGTGGCCCTGCGCTGACGCGCGGCACGGTCGGGCTCGGCCTTCTGGCGGCGGCGGGGCTTTGGGCCTTTACCAGCTTTTACACGGTACGCCCCGAACAGCAGTCCATCGAGCTTTTCCTGGGTGAATTTTACCAGGTCGGCACCGAAGGTCTGAACTTTGCCCCATGGCCCTTTGTCACCGCAGAAGTCTTTGACGTGACCACCAACCGCACCGAAGAGATCGGCGTGGGCCGTGGTGCATCGGACAATGACGGCCTGATGCTGACCACGGATGAAAATATCGTGGACATCGACTTTCAGGTGGTCTGGAACATCAAGAACGCGCGCGATTTCAAGTTCTCGCTGCGCGACCCGGAAGCCAGCGTGCGGGCGATTTCGGAATCCGCCATGCGGGAGGTCATCGCGCAGTCCGAACTGGCACCGATCCTGAACCGGGACCGGGGGGCGGTGGCAGACCGCGTCAAGGAGCTGATCCAGACGACGCTGGACAACCGTGAAACCGGGATCAACATCCTGCGTGTCAACCTGAACAAGGTGGACCCGCCCAGCCAGACCGTCACGATCACCAATACCGATGGTGTCACCACGCAGGAATCGGCTGTGGATGCCTTCCGCGACGTGCAGGCCGCCGAACAGGAACGCGACCGGCTTGAACGTCAGGCGGATGCCTATGCCAACCGGCGCACCGCCGAAGCGCGCGGCGAAAGCGCGCAATTGCTGGAAGCCGCCGAAGGTTACCGGGCGCGTGTCGTCAATGACGCGGTAGGTGAGGCGAGCCGTTTCGAGGCGGTGCTGACGGAATATCAGCAGGCCCCGGAGGTGACGCGCAAGCGTCTTTACATCGAAACCATGCAGAAGGTGCTGGGCGATGTCGACAAGATCATCCTTGAGGGTGGTGTCGGCGGCACCGGCGGGGGGCAGGGCGTTGTGCCCTATCTGCCGCTGAACGAGTTGCGTCGCAATGGAGGGTCGAACTGATGCGCAGGATCGGATTTTTGATACCCATCGCGGTGATTGCGCTTGTGGCGCTGCTGTCGTCGATCTTTGTCGTGGACGAACGCGAGAAAGCCCTGGTTCTGCGCTTTGGCCAGATCAAGCAGGTCAGGACCGAGCCGGGCATCGGCTTCAAGGTGCCGCTGCTGGACGAGGTCGTGCGCTTCGAGGACCGGATCCTCACGCTTGAGACCGAGCTGATCGAGATCACACCGGCCGATGACCGGCGTCTGCTGGTCGATGCGCTGGTGCTCTACCGCATTGATGATGTCGTGCAGTTCCGTCAGGCCATTGGTGTCGGCGGCCAGCGTCAGGCCGAAAACGACCTGAGCGGCATCATGGAATCGCAGATCCGCGCCGTGCTCGGCTCGCAGGGGGTGACGTCGAACACCATCCTGTCGCCGGAACGGTCGGGGCTGATGGACCAGATCCGCGAGAATGCGGACCAGCGTGCAAGCGTGCTGGGCCTGAGCGTTGTGGATGTGCGGCTGCGGCAGACAAACCTGCCGGAGCAGAACTTTGACGCGACCCTGCAACGGATGATCGCCGAGCGGGACCGCGAGGCGACAGACGAGCGCGCCCGTGGCCAGGAAGCGGCGCAACGGATCCGGGCGCTGGCCGACCGGACCTATGAGGAAATCCTCTCCGAGGCGCGCCGCGATGCGCGCATCATCGAGGGTGAGGCAGATGCCGAGCGCAACAAGATCTTTGCGCAGGCCTATGGCAAGGATCAGGAATTCTTTGAGTTCTACCGGTCCCTGACCGCCTATGAAGAAGCGCTGAAAGGGTCGAATTCGACCATGGTCATGTCCCCGGATTCGGAGTTCTTCAACTACCTGCGGTCCGACCAGGGCAGCCGCTCTGTCGAGGGTGAAACCCGGTGACATTGCTGCTGCTGGCTTTCGGGCTGGTGATGGTTCTGGAGGGGCTGGTCTATGCGCTGGCCCCTTCGCTTTTGGAGCGTATGCTGGAACTGCTGCGCGAGATGCCGCAGGGGGCGGTGCGGCAGATCGGTGCGCTGGTCGTGGTCTGTGGGCTGATCCTGATTTGGACCGCTTTCCAGATCGGCCTGTAAGCCGGCGCAGGGGCTGAATGCTCCGGTAAATCCCTGTCACGATGACGCCCCGGCCCGTTTCAGGCGCCGGCGGGCGGCCGCCCTGCACAGATTGGGCCCGGCGCTGTTGAAAACCCCGTGATCAGGCACATCTTTGATATTGCGGTGCATAGGTTCACCATGCACTCTGTCGGCAAGATGTTTCGGGCAGGCTTGCCCCATCGGATAAAGCAGGAGAAGACCCAATGCAGTCACGGGCACAAGTGCGCGCCGTCCCATTCCATGAAAGCCGGATGTTCCGGGGGCTGATGTTGAGCCTGCTGGCCTTTGTGCTGATTGTGGCGCAGGCCATCGCGGTATTGGCCAAGCCCGAAAGCCTGGCCCCGCTGGCGGAACAGATCAGCCCCTCGGTGGTGAACATCACCACCTCGACGGTTGTCGAAGGGCGCACCGGCCCGCAGGGCATCGTGCCGGAGGGCTCTCCCTTTGAGGATTTCTTTCGCGAATTCCGCGACCGCAACAATGGCGGCAATGGCGAAAGACCGCGCCGCTCCTCTGCGCTGGGGTCCGGCTTTGTGATCTCGGAAGACGGCTATGTGGTCACCAACAACCACGTGATCGACGGCGCGGATGAGATTACCATCGAATTCTTTTCCGGCAAGGAGCTGATCGCCAAGGTGATCGGCACCGACCCCAACACCGACATTGCCCTGCTCAAGGTAGAGGCGGACAGCCCGCTGCCCTATGTGACCTTCGGCGACAGCAACAAGGCGCGTGTGGGCGATTGGGTGATCGCCATGGGCAACCCGCTGGGGCAGGGGTTTTCCGTCAGCGCGGGCATCGTGTCGGCGCGCAACCGCGCCCTGTCGGGCACCTATGACGATTACATCCAGACCGATGCGGCGATCAACCGGGGCAACTCCGGCGGGCCGCTGTTCAACATGGACGGCCAGGTGATCGGGGTGAACACCGCGATCCTGTCACCCAATGGCGGCTCCATCGGGATCGGCTTCTCGATGGCCTCCAACGTGGTCACCCGCGTGGTCGACCAGCTCAAGGAATATGGCGAGACCCGGCGCGGCTGGCTGGGTGTGCGCATTCAGGATGTGACGCAGGACGTGGCGGATGCGATGGGCCTTGCCAAGGCGACCGGCGCGCTGATCACCGATGTGCCGGAGGGCCCCGCCAAGGAAGCGGGCCTGCTGACCGGGGATGTGATCATGTCCTTTGATGGTGTCGAAGTGGCCGATACGCGCGCATTGGTGCGCCAGGTCGGCAATTCGCCGGTCGGGGCCAGCGTGCGCGTCACCGTGATGCGCGAGGGCAAGAGCCAGACCGTCAAGGTGGTGCTGGGCCGCCGCGAGGATGCGGACAGCGAGGAACCGGCCGCGACCCCCGAGGATGCGCCGGCCCAGACCTCCATGCTGGGTCTGACCCTGACGCCGCTCACCGATGAGATTCGCGAGGAACTGGGGGCCGATGCAGGCACCGATGGCCTGGCGGTGACCGAGGTGGATGAAGCATCGGAAGCCTTCGAGAAAGGGCTGCGTATCGGCGATATCATCACCGAGGCCGGTCAGCAGAAGGTGACCTCCATCGCGGATCTGGAAGCGCGGATCGAAGCGGCACAGGACGCGGGCCGCAAATCGCTCCTGCTGCTGGTGCGCCGCGCCGGTGATCCCCGCTTCGTTGCGCTGACACTGGACAACGGCTGAGCCTTCCTTGCCCCTCGTGATGCGAAGGTGCGAAAGGTCGCACCTTCGTCAGATGCCGGGCAAAACCGGCTTTGGCGTACCATCGTCGATCCGGAGGGCGATGCGATGTCGGAAGGATGGGGCAGGGGCAGAGCTGTCATTCATCGAAACTGCGGTAAAAGGCAGGTTCGGGCCCAGAGGGACGCAAAGCGCAAGCCGGGCCGTCGCCTGCCCGTCATGCCAAAGGCATGCCGACGATCAACGGCGCACCTTCGCTGCGACGCACGGGCAGGCGATGGCCCGGCGCCTGCGGCTTGTTCCGGGCCTGGGTTCCACTGTTCGACGGCAGCAATTTCCCGTTTATCTGACCTTCACACCCGTCGCAGCGAAGGTCCGGAAAGAGCCCGAAGTGACATGAGGCGTCAGCCGGGCATCGCCCGACCTGGAGGGCGTTCCAGACCTGTATGCGATGGGAAACGTTTCAGCCCGCAGACCGGATCATGGCTTGGCTGACGGTGCAAAATCGCCCTCCGGGGGGAGGTCGGGCGAT
>NZ_JARAMM010000039.1:0-15971 GCF_028807335.1 Sulfitobacter sp. PR48
GGTCGGGCGCGGCCCGGGCTGACACCCGGGCCAAGGCTTGTGGCTGGCGTCGTGGAAGAACGATTTCGTTGTTTCGGGGGGGGGCGGTTGCAGGAACGTGCTTTTTCAGCAGCCTGACATGTCATATTTGACATGTCATCCTGATTGCAGGCGCAGAAACAGGACTTCGGCAATGCCGTCGCACGATCTGGTGTGCCGCGGCGCGCCGCCGCCGGCCGGTCGGCAGCAACCGTTTTTCAAAGACCCTCAGACCTTTTTCTGACGTCCGAACCAGCCTTTCTTGACCGGCGCGTCCGTAGCCGCCTCGACGGGTTCAGCGCCGCCCAGCGCCTGCTGGAAGTTGGAAAAGAACTGGTCGGCCATCTTCTTGGCAAAGCCGTCGATGATCCGGCTGCCCAATTGCGCCAGCTTGCCGCCCACCTTGGCATCCACCTCGTAGTGCAGGATAGTCTTGTCGCCCTGCGCCTCAAGGCGCACCTGCGCGCCGCCCTTGGCAAAGCCGGCGGCGCCGCCCTTGCCTTCGCCGCTGATGGTCAGGCTTTCCGGCGCCGCCATGTTGCTGAGGAATACGGCCCCCTTGAAGGTCGCCTTTACCGGCCCGACCTTTTGCACCACCGTGGCCTCGAACCCCTGTTCGGCTGAACCTGACATCTCCTGGCAGCCGGGGACGCAGACCTTGAGGACTTCGGGGTCAAGAAGGGCTGCGAAAACGCTGTAGCGGTCGGCATCTATGGTCTTTTGATCGCTCAGGTTCATCTGCTGTCTCCCTTGTTCGTCATGTTTCCCCACCCGAAATCCTGCCGGGTCTGGCAGATGTACTAGGGGCGGAGGCCACAACGCGCTATTGGACTTTGGTTGGGGGCAGGGGCATGAGCGCAGAGCCTAAGACCTTTTGGCTAGATACCTGCGCGGGAAATGCTGCTAGTCTTTGCCCATGAAAACAGATGAAATGCCGATGACGGATATGCTCACCCCCGAGACCCCGGGCAAATGGGCCCTGATCGTGGATGATCATCCCCTGTTCTGCGACGCGCTGGAGCTGACGCTCAGATCCGTGGCCGCCTATACCGACGTGCGCAGGACCCATTCGCTGGCCTCTGCGCTGGAGGAACTGGGGCAGGCCGCACCACCGGACCTTGTGCTGCTCGACCTCAACCTGCCGGATGTCAGCGGGCTGGACGGTCTTTTGCGGCTCAGGCGGCAGGTCGGGGATGCCCATGTGATCATCGTGACCTCGGTCACCGACAACGCGGTGATCAATGGCGCCATCGCGGCGGGGGCATCGGGATTTGTACCGAAACACAGCAGCCGGGGCACCTTCAAGGAGGCCATCGACGTCATCCGCTCGGGCCAGGTCTTTACGCCCAGCGGGTTTGTCGCCGGGGAGGGCGCGGCCGAAGACAACGTGAACCTGCGCCGCCTCACCTCGCTGACCAACCAGCAGGCCCGCATCCTTGAATTGATCTGCGCGGGCAAGCTGAACAAGCAGATTGCCTATGAGCTGTCGATCGCGGAAACCACCGTCAAGGCGCATGTGACAGCGATCATGCGCAAACTTGGCGTGCAGAACCGGACACAGGCGGTTCTGGTCGCCCATGAAGCCCAGTTCACATCCCAGTTGCCAAGTGACGAAGAGCGCCGCTAGTCTGCGTTGAGGGAGGCGCGATGTGGCAATTCAGCAAGAGGTTGAACCGCTGACGGGGGTGCGGCATGCATTGTGCCGCGGCCAGGTCGATGCGTCCCATCCCGATCCCATCGGCGTGCTCCGCCAGGCTCTGGGCCCAGCACCCCTGGCGGTGGTGGCGCTGTTCATTTCACCCGCCGCCGATTTCGACAGGCTTGTGCGCGAGGCCGATGCCGCCTTTGGCGAGGCCGAAGTGGTGGCCTGCACGACCGCCGGAGAAATCGGGGCGGGGGGTTATGCCGAGAACACGGTCATCGCCATCGGTTTCCCGCAGGCCCATTTCGCCGCCACCTCGATCCTGATCGAGGATCTGGGCGGAGGTTCTTCGCAGGCCCTGCAGGACCGTATCGCCCTGGAACGCGTCGCCCTGCAGGAGGCGCATCCGGACAAGCGTCATGGCTTTGCCTTTCTGCTGGTGGACGGGCTGTCGCTGCGCGAGGACATGCTGACCGTGGCCATCGCGCCGGCGCTGCGTGACATGGCACTGTTCGGCGGTTCGGCAGCGGATGGCGTGGATTTCGGTCATACGCGCGTCGCGCTGAATGGTCGTGCCTGCGAAAATGCGGCGGTGCTGACCCTGATCCAGAGCGCATTGCGGGTGAAGGTCTTCAGCATCGACCACCTGGTGCCGACCGACCGCCAGATGGTTGTGACCGGCGCCGACCCGGACCGGCGCATCGTCAAGTCGATCAATGCGGAACCTGCCGCGCAGGAATATGCGCGGCTTGTGGGCAAGGACCCCCAGCAGTTGGACCAGTTCACCTTTGCCTCCCATCCCGTGGTGGTGCGCATTGGTAGAAACCATCACGTGCGGGCGATCCAGCAGGTCAAGGAGGGGGGCGAACTGCTGTTCTTCTCCGCCATAGACGAGGGGATGGTGCTGACCCTGGCCGACCCTCTGGACATGGTCGACCACCTGCGGCGCAAGCTGGACGAGCTGGCGGATGCCGGTGCGCTTACCGATATCGTCGGCTGCGATTGCCTGCTGCGCCGGATCGAGGCCGAGCAGAAACAAACCACCCGCGCGGTGTCGGCGGTGCTCGCCGATCACCGTGTGATCGGCTTTTCCACCTACGGGGAACAGATCGGCGCGCTGCATGTCAATCACACGATGACCGGCGTGGCGATCTATGCGCCGGAGGAAGATGCGGAGTGACCCGGTGTCGGTGATCAACCCCGCAGATTCGATCGAGCGGCAGAACGAGAAACTGTTGCAGATCACCCAGGCCCTGATGCGCCGGGTGGAACAGAAGAACGAACAATCCGGCGTCGCCTATGCCCAGTTCGAACGCGCCGCCCTGCTGGAAGTGCAGGTGCGGGAACGGACCATCGACCTGGAACGCACGCTTGAACTTTTGCAGGAGTCGAATGCCCGGCTCGAAGTGGCCAACCGCGAAACCGCCATCGCGCGCGAAAACCTGACCGAAGCGATTGAAACCATCAGCGAAGGCTTTGCCCTGTTTGATCCCAGTGACCGTCTGGTGCTGTTCAACAGCCGGTTCTGCCGCGATCTGTCCGACATCGAACCGCAATTGTGCGAGGGGCTGTCCTTTGACGCCTATGTCGACCTGATTTCATCCAGCAGGTATCTGTCCCTGACCGCAGAGGTGACCCCGCAGAAATGGGCGCAACAACGCACCCGGCGGCACCGCGACAACCATGTGGTGTTCAATGTCAGCCTGATTCATGACCGATGGCTGCAGGTCAGCGAACACAGGACCGCGCGCGGCGGCACGGTGATTTTGCAGACGGATGTGACCAATATCATCCGGCTGGAACGCAAGGAGCGCGAGAAACTGCGCGATGAACAGGCCCAGATCCTGCGGGCCACGCTGGATCACCTCGACCAGGGGGTCTGCATCTTTGACCGGCACCGCAAGCTGATCGGCTGGAACCGGCGCATGGACTACCTGCTGGACCTGCCGCCGCAGGATACCGACCTGGGCCGCAATTTTGTGGTGCTGCTGGAGCGGCTGAACCGGCAACTGACCTTCCAGGACAGTTTCGACAGCCAGATGCTGATCGACTGGGCCGGGCAGGAAAGCGGGCGCAGGCCCATCGCCTTTGAGGTGACGGGCGACAACAACAAGGTGCTGAGCATCTTTGCCCAGGAAATGCCGGACCGGGGTTTCGTGATCAGCTTTACCGATGTCACCGCCGAAAGAGGGGCCGCGCGGGCGCTCGCCGAGATGAACGAGATGCTTGAACGCCGGGTGCAAAGCCGGACCCGCGAGCTGGGGATTGCGCTCTCCGAAGCGGAACGGGCCAATGCTTCCAAGTCGCGCTTTGTCGCGGCGGCCAGCCATGATCTGTTGCAACCCCTGTCGGCGGCCAAGCTCTTTGTCTCGGCCCTCTCCGAACAGATCGAGGCACCGGACCAGCGCGGGATTGTCGAAAAGGCAGAGACGGCCCTGGCCTCGGTCGAGCAGATCATCGAGGCGCTGCTGGACATCTCTCGGCTGGATGCCGAACACCCGACCTTTGACATCCAGCCGGTGCATCTGAGCGCCATTCTGGCACCCCTGCGCGATGAGCTGACACCGGTGGCGCAGGCCAAGGGGATAGAACTCTCCGTGGTCGATTGCGGGCTGTCGGTACGCTCCGATCCCGGCTACCTGCGCCGGATCGTGCAGAACCTGGTATCCAACGCGGTGCGCTATACGGAAACCGGCCGCGTGCTGGTGGGGGTGCGGCGGCGCGGCGGGATGGCCCAGCTTCAGGTCTGGGATACAGGACCGGGCATCGCCGAAGAGGAACAGGAAGCGATCTTTCAGGAGTTCCAGCGGCTCTCTGCGCATCAGAAGGAACATAGCCTGGGCCTGGGCCTGGCGATTGTGGAACGCGCATGCAAATCGCTGGGCCACCGGTTGCAGCTGACCTCGGCACCGGGCCGGGGCAGCCTGTTCTGCGTGGATGTGCCGGTTGTCGAAGGGCGGCAGGACCCCATCGTGCTGGCCCGCGAGCGGCCCGAAACTTCCGATCTGGAACGCAAGGGCGACATCGTGTTCCTGGTGGAAAATGACGAAAACCTTGCCAATGCGCTGGTCCTGATGATGGAAGGCTGGGGGGCAGAGGTGATCCACAGCCGCACCGGCGAGGACGCGTTGAAACTGCTGGCCGACATCGACCTCAGACCCGATGCGCTGGTGCTGGATCACCAGCTTGGCGAGGGCATGTCCGGCCTGGATCTGCTGTGCCGGATCCGCGCGCTGCATGGCGATGTGCCGGTGCGCCTGATATCTGCCGACCGCGGATTGGAACTGGAACGTGCCTGCCGGGAACTTGGCGTGAACCTGCTGCCGAAACCCATTGATAAAAGTAAGTTATTCGCGTTTCTGAACAGCTAGGCATGCCGCCCGGCCACCGGATGCGCCCGGAATTGCGCCGCAGATGCTGCCCACGGGCACCGGATTTTCGCATCCGGTTAAAGAGCTGTTCATGATCTGCCGTCATAGAAGAGGGGTGCCCCCGCCGGGGACGCGCGCAGGGTTTCGTTAACTTTCCAGCGGGAAATGGTCATGAGTGGCATCTTTGTGGGAAAAGCGCGGTGACGGATGCACCGCCCTCCATGGGGATGGATCCTGCGCGCTTTCAACAGCGCAAGACCGTGGTGATCGTGGACGATTCGCCCCTGCTGCGGCGGTGGTTGCGCTTGGTGCTGGAGGGCAATCGCCGTCTTGTTGTCGTGGGCGAAGCCAGCGACGCGAGAGAGGCAGGCGCGGTCATCAAGGCGACGCGCCCGGATGTGATTACCCTCGATATCGAACTGCCGGGAATGAACGGGTTGGAATTTCTGGAAAAACTGATGGTCCGCAATCCCTTACCGGTGGTCGTGTTTTCCGGCGTGACCCGCGCAAATTGCGAGACGACCGTGCGGGCGCTCATGCTGGGGGCGGTGGATTGTCTGGAAAAGCCCGAAAACGGGACCAGCCGGCGCTTGCGCGACACCATCTCGCGACGTGTCTTTGCCGCCGCCTGCAGCAGGATACAGACAGCGCCGCGCGCCCGTGCCGCCAGCACGTCTGCACCTGCTGTCCGGCATCAGGGCATGGAACCTCTCGTGCTGATCGGGGCCTCGACAGGGGGTGTTGCAGCCCTGGACACGCTTATTGGCGGGCTGGATCCTGCTGGCCCGCCGGTTGTGATCGTTCAACACATGCCGGGTATGCAACTGGTCAGTTTTTCGCAGCTTCTGGACCGCAGGTTTGATCAGGATGTCCTGCTTGCGCGTCCCGGCATGGCATTGACACCTGGTCAGATCGTGCTGGCCCCGGCCCTGGGCCAGCATACGCAGGTGACGCGCAGCCTTGGGCAATGGGAAATCCGCCTGCAATCCGATGACGAAGGGGCAGGGCATTGCCCCTCCATCAATCAGTTGTTTCACTCGGCAGTGCCCCATGCCCGCGACGTGATCGCGACGATCCTGACCGGTCTTGGTCAGGACGGCGCGCGCGGGTTGAAGGCCCTGCGCGATGCGGGCGCGACCACCTTTGGCCAGGACCAGGACAGCAGCACTGTCTACGGCATGCCGCGCGCCGCCTGGGAAATCGGTGCCGTGGAACGCCAGTTTCCACTGGCGGAGATGTCGCAGGCCCTCAATCAAGCGGCGGCGCGGCACCGGGCACGATTGGTGAGGGCAAGACAATGACCACAACGACCAGGGTGATCACACAGGGGGAATATGCGGTTTCCGATGACCCCGGTGTGGTCATTTCCACCCTGCTTGGCTCCTGTGTGGCCTGCTGTCTGCACGACCCTCTGGTCGGTGTCGGCGGGATGAACCATATCCTGATTGCCGCAAATGCCCGGCAATCCACCCGTTTCGACCCGGAAGGTCTGAATGCGATGGAACTGGTGATCAACGACATGCTCAAACTGGGGGCCCAGAAATCGCGGATGCAGGCAAAGCTGTTCGGCGGGGCGAAAATGGTGACCGGACTGTCCGACATCGGCGGCGCAAATGCGGCCTTTGTTCTGAATTTCCTTGAAAGCGAGAATATTCCCTGTCTGTCAAAATCCGTCGGCGGCGATACGGCGCGGCATCTCATCTATCTGCCAGCGCGCGGGATCGCCCGGCAAAAGACCAAACCCCGCGCCGCGGTCACCGAGGCGGTGCCAGCGGCACCAATGGCGAACCGGGAAATCGAACTGTTCTGACCCGCGGCATGTCGTGTCGATGGCCGACAGCAACAGCGGTGGGGGGTTAGAACAGGTCCAGATCTCCCGACGAGCGGGTGGGAAGTGGGGCGGCGCCCTGACAGTGCTGCGCTTGAAACAATGCGCGCGTGTCCGCCAGCCGCAGTGAGGAACAGGCATCCGCCAGGCCCGCCACCCCGATGGTGTTCACACCGGGCTGGCACCCGATTGCTGCTGTCAGTGCGGTCAGATCCTCCAGCGACTGCCGCAGATAGTCGAGGCTTTGCAGCTGCCCGATCACACCCGCATCCTCGCGCGACAGATCAAGCCTGTCGCCGATGGCATGTTCGGCCCAGTTCACCATTTCGGCCAGCCCTGCCACGTGCGATGAGACACGCTGCAAGATGACCCCAAGGTCAGGTTCCTGCATTGATCCGCCCCCCCTTACAGGCGTCCAACTACCTGTTCGATGCAATTGCGCAAGTCGTTGGGTTCAAAAGGCTTCTTGAGATAATTGTTCATGCCCAGCTTCTTGCCGTGGTCGATGATCTGCTGTTCGGCCCGGCCTGTGATCAGTACAAAGCCGATGCCCTTGGTCTTGGGGGTGGCGCGCAGGTAATGCAGCAGTTTCAGCCCGTCCATTTCGGGCATGTTGTAATCGGAAATGACAAGATGCACCGGTTTTGCCGTCAATGCCTGCAGGGCCTGTTTACCGTTTTCTGCGGTGAACACATTGCGCACCCCGAAAGAATCCAGCGCCTGCGTGATCAGGCCACGGCTGGTGGACATGTCGTCGACAACCATGATGTGGATTTGGTCACGCAAGGCCATATTGGGATTTCCTCGTTGGTTTCGGGCGACGCGCCAGGCACGTGCGGTCTGTTGTCGGTTCAGATCGGTCGATAAGTCGTGGGCTCGCCCACGCGGAAGCCGAATTTCTCCGGCTGCGCGATGCGTTCGGAATGACCCAGAAAAAGAATGCCGTCAGGGCGCAGCAGCTGATGCATGCGCGGCCAGAGCCTGCATTGCGTTTCAAGATCGAAATAGATCACGACATTTCTGCAGAAAACCACGTCAAACTGGCTGCGCATCGGCCATTCCCTGAGCAGGTTCAAAGGGTTGTACCTGATCATTCTCTTGATGTCTGAATGCGCGGCATATCCCGCCTCCCCTCCGGCACCGGCGCTCTGACGGGTGAAGAACCGCGCGCGCATCTCATCGGATACACCGCTCATCAGCCGGTCGGGGTATATCCCTTCGCGGGCGAAATTGATCACGGTGGAATCAATGTCGGTCGCGAGAATGCGCAGATCGAGCTTGTGCATATCCGGCGCATGATCCAGCAGGGTCATGGCGATCGACAGCGGTTCCTGTCCCTTCGAACAGCCGGCCGACCAGATGCGCAGGCATCCGCCGGCGCGCAGCTCGGGCAGACGTTTCGCCACCAGCTTGCCCAGCGTGTCGAAATGATGGCTTTCGCGGAAGAAATGCGAGACATTTGTGGTCAGCGCGGAAATCAGATGCTGGTGTTCTTCCCGCCCATCCTCCGACTGGAGATAGGAGCAATAGGCGGCGAAATCCGACAGGCCAAGATTGCGCAACCTGTGGCGCAGGCGTGACTGGATCATCGTCGCTTTCTTGTCGGCCAGGATCAGGCCGCTTTCCCGGTACGCCAGATCCGCGATGGCGCGAAAGCTGTCGGGATCCAGCGTTGTCGAGGTCAGCCGGGGCGCGTTCATGCGGCCAGACCTTCGCCCACGTTGATGGTCGCACCAAGGTCAAGGACCCGGATCATCCGGTCGTCGATCAGGGTCAGCGCGCTGACCACACCGCCGCCACCGGCGGAGCCGTCCGGCGGCGGTTGCAGATCGTCGGAGGTGAGCGCGATGATGTCCGAGACCGCATCGACCAGCAGGCCGGTCATGCATTCGTCATGTTTCACCACGATGATCACGGCGCGGTCGCTTTGGGCGCGCGGCGGCAGGCCCAGGCGTTCGGCCAGGTCCATCACGGGCAGGACCGTGCCGCGCAGGTTGATCACCCCTTTCATGTAATGCGGCGCCTGGGGCAGCGGGGTGGCGCGGGTCCAGCCCCGGATTTCGCGCACGGACATGATATCAAGGGAATATTCCTGCTCGGCCAATTGGAATGTCAGCAGTTCGATGCTGCTTGTCGGATTCGTTTCGGTCATGCGATGGCTCCTTCGGCGCGGGTCTGGGGTGCCACGGTCAGATGCGCGGACATGGCGTTGGAAATGATGTCGGAGGGGTCGAGGATCAGGGCGATCTGGCCATCCCCGAGGATCGTCGCGGCGGCAATGCCGGGGGCGCGATGAAAGCTCTCGTCGAGCCCCTTGATGACGACCTGCCGCTGATCGACGATATTGTCGATCATCAGGGCGGCGTTGCTGCCGTCCTCCTGGCCGATCAGCAGCACAACGGCGCCGGTCATATCCTCAAGCGGGGCGCGGTAGCCCAATGCCCCGCCAAGATCCAGCAACGGCACAAAACCGCTGCGCACCCGCACGACGTTTCTGCCCGGGCGCAACATCTGGACATCGCCGGCCTCCAGCGTGAGGGTTTCGACAACAACATTCAGCGGCAGGACCAGGGTTTCATCCGCCACCTCGACCACCATGCCATCGAGCACCGCAAGCGTGAGCGGCAGCGAGATCGAGAATGTCGTGCCCTCGCCAGGATGCGAGGTGGTCGTGATACGCCCGCCAAGGGCCTGGATCGCGGTGCGGACCACATCCATGCCCACGCCACGGCCCGAGAGGTCAGATACCTTGTCCGCCGTGGAGAAACCGGGCATGAACAACAGGTTATCAATTTCCGTATCGCTCAGCACCGCGTCTGGGGGAATCAACCCCTTGTCGATGGCAAGCTGTTGCACCTTGGGGCGGTTGATCCCGGCACCATCGTCGGAAATCTCGATGATCACCCGGCCCGAGCGATGGGCGGCAGACAGGTTGACCTGACCCTGTTCGGGTTTTCCGGCCGCGAGGCGGGCGGATTTGCTTTCCAACCCGTGATCCACCGCGTTGCGGATCATATGGGTCAGCGGGTCGGCCAGCCGTTCGATCACGGTCTTGTCGACTTCGGTGTCTTCGCCGTGAACAATCAGGCGCACATCCTTGTCCACCGCACCGGAGGCTTCGCGGACGATGCGCGACATGCGCTGGAACAGCGATTTCACGGGCTGAGCGCGGATCATCATGACCGAATCCTGGATGTCGCGGGTCAGGCGTTGGAATTCCTCAAGCCCGTTCATGGCGTCGGAGTGCGGCGAAAGCCCCGATTGCTCCAGACTTTGGCTAAGCATCGCCTGATTGATCACCAGTTCGCCAACCAGATTGACCAGCCGTTCGATTCTATCGATATCGACCCGCACAACGGTCTTGGCTGCTGGCGGTGCCTGCGCGGCGGGTTTGGGCGGGGCCGGTGCGGGTTTTACCGCGGGTTCCTTTTCCTGCTCCGGCAGTGGTTCGGGGGCAGAGGGCCCCTCGGGTGCCTGAGGCACCTCGGCCTCAGCCGCTTCTGGCATTTCCGGCGCTGTGAGGTCCGCCGCTGCGATGACGGTGCCCGGAGGTTCGGCATCGGCATCGGATATGATGTCAAGGCGGCACAATCCTTCCACAAATTCGAAGATCGAGGCGATTTCCGCCTCTTCTGCTTCGGTTTCAAGCGTGATGTCCCAGGTCAGATGGGGAACCTCGGGAACCAGTTGCGCAAGCTCCGGGACCGCCGAGGTGTCGCAGGTCACATGCATCTCTCCCAGCGCCTGGAGGTTGCGCAGCAGCAATGCCGGTTCGTTACCGGTCTCGAAAAGCTCCGCCGTCGGGGTGAAGCGGATCTGATAGTGACGTGTATCGGGTGCATCCAGCCCGGGCAGGGGGGGCAAGGGCGGCAGGTCCTCAAGATCGGCAAGGTCCGGGCCGTCACCGCCGTCGGTGCCGAGGTCCAGCGAGATGCCCATCGGTTTGAAATCAATCTCTTCTTCCGGCGCATCGGCGAGTTCGTCACTGTCGCCCAGAAATGCGCTCAGGGCTTCAAGCAGCGCTTGTGTGCGTTCCTCCGGGGCGGGCAGGTTGTCGCGGCTGATCCGCACCAGATCAGACAGATGGTCCGCCGCCTGATAAAAGACCTTGAGCGCCTCCGGCGTGACCGCCAATCGTTCGGCGCGGACTTCATCCAGGACGGTTTCATAGCGGTGTGCAAAGCGCACCAGGAATTCCAGCCCAAAGGCGCCGGCGCCGCCCTTGATGGAATGGACCGCGCGAAAGACGATATTGATGGTTTCGCTGTCGTCGGCACCGTCATCCATGATCTGGAGGCCATCCTGCAGGGATTCCAGCAGTTCCTCGCATTCGATGAAGAAGGAGGCGCGGATCTCTGCCATGGGATCGTTCTGTTCACTCATCTCATCGACCCCCTCAACTTGCGATCATCTGCAGGGCCTTGACCAGTTTCTCAGGGTCAAAGGGTTTCACGATCCAGCCGGTCGCCCCGGCGGCACGGGCGCGCTGTTTCAGCTCTGGCGCGGCTTCGGTTGTCAGCACCAGAATCGGCGTCGCGCGGTGCCTGTCCTGGCCGCGCACGGCGTCGATGAAGCCGAACCCGTCCATGCGGGGCATGTTGATGTCGGTGATGATGGCGTCGGGTTCGATGCCATCCAGCACCTCGACACCATGCACGCCGTCATCGGCGGTATGAACGGTGAAACCGGCGGGCAGCAGGGCCAGGCGGATCATGTCGCGCATCGTGCGGCTGTCGTCGACGGCAAGTATTTCCAGGCTCATTCCTGCCCCTCCACTATGGTTTCGGGGGACATGCCCATGGCCCTCATCTGGGCCAGCACCTTGTCTGGCACATTGACCAGATGCAGCGCGGCACCTGCCGCGCGCAGCGATCTGGCGGCGGAGACAAGAACCTGAAGGCAAAGGGCCCCCAATTGGGTCACCTCCGCCATGTCCAGGGTGACATCCTGACCGGCGCGGGCCATGAGGGCGGCATGCAGGCCAGCGGCCTGCGTCACATTCAGCCGACTTTCCGGGATCAACGGCTCAGCCATCTTGGGACTGGCCCTGCAAGGGGTGAGCAGACTTCATCACGCAACTCCAGTTCAGCTTTGTCAGCCCGGTGTAGCGTGCGGTCCGTTAATTCTGCGTTACCTTGCGCGCCCTGCGCAGGATTTCCCTGAGACCCGCATGAAAAAGCCCCGTGGAGGGTGCCACGGGGCTTTGAATGTCATGGGATCGGCAAGCGCGCCTCAGCGGCGGCGGCGTCCGCCGGTACGCCCGGCACGGCCGCGCCCCTCGTGGCCCGCTTTCGGGGCCTGCTTGTTGAATTCGATCCATGCGCCGCCATGCGGGTCGCGGTTGAACAGGAAATTCGCCGCCCGGATCGCTTCCATTTCCTTGCCCGGACGCGGCAGCGAAGAGCCCATGCCGAAAAGCTGCACGAATACTTCGTCGTCCATGCCTTCCGGCAGAATCACGCCCAGCGCTTCCAGCTCGGCCTTTTTCTCGGCGATCTTGGTCTGGTTCACGGGCAGGGCCACCGGGTTCATGATGGCAGAGGTCATGCCGGCACCCATCGCCATCGGCAAGAAGGCGTTGTTGATGCCGTGACGGTTGGGCAGGCCGAAAGAGATGTTGGAGGCCCCGCAGGTGGTGTTCACGCCCAGTTCCTCGCGCAGGCGGCGCACCAGGGTAAAGACCTGGTGGCCCGCCGTCGCCATGGCACCGATGGGCATGACCAGCGGGTCCACCACGATGTCATGGGCCGGGATGCCGAAATCGGCGGCGCGTTCCACGATCTTCTTGGCCACGGCAAAGCGGACTTCGGGGTCTTCGGAAATGCCGGTGTCATCGTTGGAGATTGCCACCACCGGCACGTTGTATTTCTTGACCAGCGGCAGGACCAGTTCCAGCCGCTCTTCCTCGCCGGTGACCGAGTTCAGCAGCGGGCGGCCTTCGCAGGCCTGCAGGCCGTTCTCAAGCGCGCCGGGCACGGAGCTGTCGATGCAGATCGGGCAGTCGGTCACGGCCTGCACCCGCTTGATCATCTCGGGCATCAGCATCGGCTCGACAAAGTTGTTGTCGGCATAGCGCGGATCTTCGGCCATCTTGTTGGAAAAGACCGCGCCTGAATTGACGTCCAGAATGTTCGCACCCGCCGCGACCTGCGCCACCGCATCGGCTTCGACACGAGAGAAATCGCCGCGCTCCAGTTCTTCGGCCAAGATCTTGCGGCCTGTGGGGTTGATCCGTTCGCCGATGACGCAAAACGGCTCGTCAAAGCCGATGATGGCGGTCTTGGTCTTGGATTCGACAACGGTACGGGTCATGAAAAGGTCCTTTGTTCGGCGTTATTCGGCGTTTGCGGGGGCAGCGGCGTCGCCCCCGTTCTGGATGGCCCAGTTGGCATTGGTCTTGATGCCACCAAGCGGGAAGAAATGCACGTGGCTGATGTTGAAATCGGGGTTCTCGGCCTTGTGACGGGCCAGTTCGGTCACAACGTCGGTCGGCTCATAGGGCAGCAGCAGCTTGGTCACATCCATCGCGCGTTTCTGCAGGACCTTGAGCGAGGGGCCGACGCCGCAGGCGATGGCGAATTTGATCAGGGTCTGCAGCTTGGCAGGCCCCGCGATGCCGATGTGGATCGGCAGGGTGATGCCCGCGTATTTCAGGCTGTCGGCCCATTCGATGATCGGCTGCGCCTCAAAGGCGAATTGCGTGGCGATGGCCATCTTCGCATCGGTCCGGCTCTGGAAGTCGTTCTTCCAGCGCAGCGCCTCGTCCACCCGCAGGCGGGTGCCGTCGGTGTCGATGTCGCGGTTGCCTTCGGGATGGCCCGCGACATGCAGGCGTTCAAAGCCTGCCTCGTCGAAGAGACCGGTTTCCATCAGCTGCATGGAGTCGCTGAAATCGCCGTGCGGGGTGGTCACGCCACCGGCCAGCAGCAGCGCCTGTTTCACATCGGCTTCGCCCTGGTACATGGCGATCCAGTTCGCCAGCGTCGCCCGGTCCTTGATGATGCGTGCGGGAAAGTGCGGCATGACCTTGTAACCATCGGCGTTCAGGCGTTTGGCCGTGGCCACCATGTCCTCGATCGGGGTGCCTTCGATATGGGCGATATAGACGCGGGTGCCTGCGGGCAGCAGATCGCGGAAATCCTCGACCTTCTCGGCGGTGCGGGGCATCACCTCGATGGAGTAATCTTGCAGGAACGCCTCGACTTCTGGGCTGTTTGTGGGCGCCTGGGGCGCTTCCTTGCGGCGGAAGTTCAGCAAAGACATGATGTTATCCTTGAACATGGGGCGGCCCTCAGGCCCAGCCGTCGTTGGCGATCAGCGCTTTGATCCGGTCCTTGTCGTATTCGGCGTCCAGGCGGGCGGCCTCTGCGTCGGCCACGGCGTCGGGGTCTCCCTCAACCTCGTAAGGATCGGCTTTGCGCCACTCAGCGAGATAGGCATCGGTGTCTTCGGCCCCCACTTTCATGGCGGCACGGTCGATGGCCTGCTCAAAGCGCTCCGGCAACTGGCGTTTGGAGCCACGACGGCCCTTGCCGACGATCACCTGTGCGGGGATGTCGCGCCAATATACGATCGTGACGTCCGGCATGGGTGATTCCTCCGTTGCGCTTTGTGGCCTTCTATCGGCAGTCGCGTCTTTCCCGTCGTCGTTTTTCGACAATCGGGACCCCATCCGCGACCTGCGCCTTGTAGCCTGCCGGTGCGTGCAGGGCGAGGGGCAGGGGTGCTCATAATTCTCAACAAGGTTGTGAGGTTTGCTGCATGGAGCGGGACAGCGTGTCGGCCGGACGCAGTGGCATTGCCAGATTTCTGGCTTTCTACAACACGAGAAGACCGCGTTCATCGCTGGACGGGCCAGCGCATGCCCGGGGTGGGCGATGCTAACCTTGGTTCATGCCACTTTATTTCTCAACCGTGATGAATCCCAACGCGGGAACAACTAGCCTCACCAAATCGCCTACCCGTCATGCCAAAGGCATGCCAATGATCAACGACGCACCTTCGGTGCGACCGGCGGGCAGGCGATGGCCCGGCGCCTTCGGCTTGTTCCGGGCCTGGGTGCTCATGTTTGATGGCAGCAATGTCCGCTCAGCCGCCATTCGTCAGCTTGTCGATGAAGGTCCGCGTTCAAAATGACTATGCCGACCGGGCGTGTCGATCCAGGCTGAGTGGCTATGTTGAAAGTCCCGGATCATGGCTGTTGGTTTGCGTGATCACCAGCACTAAAATACCGGGATGAACGATACACCCCATGCCTATGTCCTGTGCAGCAACCCGCGCAGCGGCACCACGCTGCTCTGTAACATGCTGGCGCAAACCGGCGTCGCGGGGCGGCCGGATTCGTTCTTTGGCGCGCAGCATCTGGCCGACTGGTGCGCCGATTGGGGCATCACCGAAGCTGTTGACCCGGATGATGCGCATTTTACCGAAAAATATTTCGCTGCCATGCGCCGCGAAGGGCAGGGCGGCACCGCGCTGTTCGGTCTGCGGCTGATGGGGCCTGATCTGGGCTCGGCCTGCGCCTGGCTGGGCCGCAGACACCCCGGCCTGCCCGATGACGCCGCCCGCTTTGCCGCCGCGTTCGGACCGGTCCGCTTCATCTATCTCAGCCGCACGGACAAGCTGGCAGAGGCGGTGTCCTATCTCAGGGCCGAACAGAGCGGGCTCTGGCACAGCCGCCCCGATGGCAGCGCGCTTGAGGAACTGCCGCCTGCCGGGCCACCGGGCTATGATGCAGCTGCGCTCACCCGGCGCATTACCGAATTGCAGGCGCTGGATGCGGCCTGGCCCGTCTGGTTTGACGCCAATGGCATTGCGCCGCTGCGGCTGAGCTATGAAGACCTGTCGGAGGTACCGCAAAAGACGCTTGCGCAGGTGCTGGCGTTCATCGGTCTTGACCCGGGGTGCGCCGCGGATATCACCCCCGGCACCCGCAAGCTCGCAGATGCCACCAGTGCCGCCTGGATCGCGCGCTACAGGGCCGAGGCGGGCCGCGCCTGACAGCACGCGGCATCCCGAGACAGTTGCTAGGTCGTGTTGACATTCATTGTCGCCCACCCGTTTCAGTCCAAAATTGCTCAGTTCCAGGCAAGAGAGCGCAGGAATAGCCAGC